>JAGODS010000067.1 GCA_017998135.1 Bacteroidales bacterium | reverse complement strand
GTTTATATTTATGAAATTTAATAAAAAGATAAAAGCATTACCATTCCTTTTTGCACAAATATTATCCTTAGTAATATTGAGCCTTGAAGTATGTTCGCAGGAAATAAAATTGACTGTTTTTATTGAGTCTTTGAATGGGGCAAAAAAAACAATTCAAAAACAATATAATAATGCGGGAGAACCTGATAAATATATAAACAGGGAGCTAAACACAATGCTTGCAAAGCTGTGGGGCGAGGGCTTTATAGAGGCGCGAACCGATAGTTTAGTTAAAAAAGATTTGAATTATAATGCTTATATTAATAAAGGCTCGGCTTATGAGCTTGAAAACATAGAATTTGGTAAAGACATTTATGATATAGCTCAAGCGAGGTTTGGCAGTTCAAAGCAATTTAAGAATAAGATTTTTAATTATGAAAAAATATCGGCTTTTGCAGAGAATTTATTAACTTATTGTGAAAATACCGGTTATCCATTTGCAAAAGTTAAACTTGATAGTTTTATAATTATTAATAATAAAGTAAAGATACTTTTAAACATAGACAAAGGCGACTTTTTCAGAATAGATACGCTGCTGTATCAGCCTGCAAACAAAATACCATATAATTACATTAATACGATAATCGGAATAAAGCAGGGAACAGCATATTGCGAGAATGATTTAAGAAAGATAGCCCTGCGTATAAATAATATTGATTTTATAGAGTGCAAAGCAAGTCCTGACCTTAAATTTTATGAAGAAAAGACAAAACTGCTAATCAGGGTAGAACGTAGGCAGAGCAATAGTATGGAAGCTATGCTTGGTTTGCTGAGTGATAATAGTGCAGGAAATAAGATAGTTCTTTCAGGGGATTTAAAAATTAAACTAACAAATGCCTTTGGCAAAGCCGAATTAATTAATTTTGAATGGAGTTCGCCGGGCAGGCAATCTCAAAATCTAAATACGCAATTGCGCTACCCCTGCCTGTTAAATACTCCATTCGGAGCTGATTATAAATTTGATTTATTAAAAAAGGACAGCTCGTTTATTAAAGTTATTCATAACATTGGCATTATATACAGCCTCAAAGGAAACAAAGAGATAAAAGCTTTTTATCAGAATTTAATAAGTAATAATTTTATTAATAATAAAAGTCCGGCTCTACTGAATCAACTGTCTGATTATGCAAACAGCAGGGCTGGTATCTATGGGTTGGAATTTTATCTGCAAAACATAGACTATATCTTTAATCCTACTAAAGGTTTTGCTCTCAATCTATCTTTTGGCGCCGGCAATAAAACTATCAGTAAAAATTCGGGTTTAACAGAGGATATTTACAAAGAATTAAACAAAAACAAAAGTTTATTAAAAACAAAACTGCATAGCGATATTTATTTTAACATTTATTCAAAAAATGTGGTAATGCTAAGTTTCAAACAGGAATTAATCCAAAGTCAGACATTGTTTAAAAATGATTTATTTTTATTTGGCGGTTTAAAGACATTAAGAGGCTTTGATGAAGATTTTCTAAATGCCTCCTCATATAATATACTGTCTGCCGAATACAGATTTTTGCCTGACAGAAATACTTATATTTCAATTTTTACTGATGTCTGCTATTATGAAAAGAAAATAAATAAAACTTATTTCTCGGATACACCCTTTGGATTTGGCGCAGGTATAACATTTCTGACCCGGGCAGGCGTATTTTCTTTCAATTATGCATTAGGTAAACAAAAAAATATGAGTCCTAAATTAAATAATGCAAAAATACATTTCGGATATATAAGCAGATTTAAATAAAAAAGGAGGGGATTTTGAATCCTTTGACTAAAACCAAAGCTAAGCAATGTATAGAGAAAAAAACAGTGAGCAAAGAGTAATTAAAATGAAGAGGAAACGTAGGCAATATACATTAGCGTGCATCCATAATATTAAATTATATCTCTGTAAACTAAGTAAAACGACCTCTTGAACACCTTAAAAAAAACTATATGAATTGAAAAAGCTCTGTGCCTTTTCTGTTTAACTCTGTTTAATAATGACTTTATATATAAATTAAAGACGTCCTTAAGCTTTAGCAGTAGGACCGCCAAGATTAATTGGAAGAGTCATTTGTTCCAGGTCTTTAATAGTACCGTTAACAGATTCAAATTTTGAAATATTATCGCCGAGCGCTTTAAGCAGTCGCTTAGCATGCTGAGGAGTAAGTATAATTCTGGATTTAACCTTAGCTTTAGGCACTCCGGGAACCATACGAACAAAATCTATAATAAATTCGCTGTTAGAATGTGTAATAATAGCAAGATTGGAATAAATACCATCTGCAATTTCTTCAGATAATTCAATATTTATCTGGTTTTCTTCTTTTTGAATTGCCATAATATTAGGATAAATTAAGTTTAAAAACAGAATTATTTTTCCTTTTCTTTAGCTAAGGTTTTAATTTCTTTATCTTTGGATTTCATCAGGAGTTTGTATTCTTCCATAGAGCCTACATTTATATTTCTATATTCAGCAAGACCGGTACCTGCAGGAATAAGATGCCCAATAATAACATTTTCTTTAAGACCTATCAGATTGTCTCTTTTAGCACTAATAGCGGCTTCGGTTAATACTTTGGTAGTTTCCTGGAAAGAAGCGGCAGAGATGAAACTTTTAGTCTGTAACGATGCTCGCGTTATACCCTGAAATATCTGAATAGAAGTTGCAGGGATAGCATCGCGGGCTTCAATAATTTTTTTGTCTTTTCGTTTGAGGGCGGATATTTCGTCTCTTAGTCTGCGGGCAGAGATAATTTGGCCTGCTTTAAGCGCATCAGAATCTCCAGGATCAATAATAACTTTTTTACCGAAAAGATTGTCGTTTTCTTCAAGAAAATCAAATTTATTAACGAGTTCACCTTCAAGAAACTTGGTATCGCCAGGATCTTCAACCTTGACTTTACGCATCATCTGACGGACAATAACCTCAAAATGTTTGTCATTAATTTTAACACCCTGACGACGGTAAACTTCCTGAATTTCATTAACTATATATTCCTGCACTTTAGTAGGACCTTTGATAGCAAGAATATCAGAAGGAGTAATCTCACCATAAGAAAGAGGAGTACCGGCTTTAATAAAATCGTTTTCCTGAGCCAGTATCTGCTTGCTTAATGGGATAAGATATGATTTTTCTTCGCCTGTTCGAGAAGTAATAATGATTTCACGGTTACCGCGTTTTATTTTTTTGCCAAAAGAAACAACACCATCAATTTCGGAAACTACTGAAGGGTCAGAAGGATTACGGGCTTCAAAAAGCTCAGTTACTCGGGGTAAACCACCGGTAATATCGCCTGACTTGCCTGAAATACGTGGTATTTTTGCGAGTATAGTTCCTGCTTTGATTGAATCTCCATTATTGACAGTTATATGTGCATTAACGGGTATATCGTAAAGCTTGATTTCTTCGCCTTTATTAGAAACAATTTTAATGTATGGATTTTTTGTCTTATCTCTACTTTCAATAACAATTTTAACTTCATATTTAGTTTGTTCATCTTTATCAACACGATAAGTAACATTTTCAATAAAATTCTCAAATACAAGTTTACCTGTTGCTTCTGTAATAATAAGTGCACTATAAGGATCCCATTCGCAAATTAAATTATCCTTTTTCACAAAATCACCCTGTTTAAAATATAAATGTGTACCATAAGGCACAAAAGAAGTAGTCAGAATATTGGAAGTATTTTTATCTTTGATACGCAATTCTGTAGAACGGCTTAAAACAATATCATAAACTTTAGCAGATTTATCATCTTTGACTTCTTTAAAGTTTTCAACAATTCTAAGGTCTTCAAACTCAAGAATACCATCATACTTTGCCTTAATCTGCGGTGATGATGCTATACCGGAAACAGCACCTCCAAAGTGGAAGGTTCGTAAAGTCAACTGAGTTCCAGGTTCACCAATAGATTGAGCTGCAATAACACCGACAGCCTCTCCCCTTTCAACCATTCTTCCTGTTGCAAGATTTCGGCCATAACACTTGGCACAAACTCCCTGACGAGATTCGCAGGTTAATACGGAACGAATTTCTAAACTTTCAATAGGTGAATCTTCAATTTGCTGCGAATTATCTTCGGTCAACTCTTCGCCTGCTGCAACCAGAAGTTTATTAGTTTGAGGATGATATACATCGTGAAGAGAAGTTCTGCCAAGAATACGGTCATAAAGCGATTCTACTACATCCTCATTACGCTTTAAAGCAGTAACTACAAGACCTCTTAATGTACCACAATCGTTTTCGGATATGATAACATCCTGGGAAACATCAACAAGTCGGCGGGTAAGATAACCGGCATCTGCCGTTTTGAGAGCTGTATCTGCAAGCCCCTTACGAGCACCGTGAGTAGAGATAAAATATTCAAGTACGGAAAGCCCTTCTTTAAGGTTTGCTAAGATAGGGTTTTCTATAATTTCACCTCCACCGGAACCTGACTTCTGAGGACGAGCCATTAAACCTCGCATACCACATAGCTGTCTTATCTGGTCTTTTGAACCTCTCGCACCGGAATCAAGCATCATATAAACAGGATTAAGACCATTGTTACTATTTTTTAACTCATTCATTACTTCATAAGTGAGTCGGGTATTAGTATGAGTCCATTCGTCAATAATCTGGTTATATCGTTCGTTAGTTGTGAGGTGTCCACTATTATATTGATTAATAATTTCCTCTATGTGTTCCTGTGAATCTTCAATTAACTTAATTTTTGCTTTAGGGATTATAAGGTCAGACACTTTAAAAGATAAGCCTCCTTTAAAAGCATAAGTAAATCCTAAATGTTTAATATCATCAAGAAATTTTGCAGTTCTTGCTGTTCCTGATAATCTTAATATTTCTCCGATAATATCTCTAACAGATTTCTTTGTTAAGAGCTTATTGATAAAACCATACTCTTCAGGAACAACAAAATTAAAAATAACCCTGCCAACTGTAGTTTCAATAAGTTTATAAAGTAATTTATTCTCTTCCCTAACATTTACCCTGACTTTAATAGTAGCGTGGAGATCAACTTTTTTCTCATTAAAAGCTATAATAACTTCTTCTGCAGAATAAAACTTGCGCCCTTCGCCTTTTACAGGTTTATCTTTAGTACTTTTAAGCGCTTTAGTAATATAATATAATCCAAGAACCATATCCTGAGAAGGAACCGTTACAGGCGCCCCATTTGCAGGATTCAAAATATTATGAGACGCTAACATAAGAAGCTGAGCCTCAAGAATAGCAGCATTACCAAGTGGTACGTGAACTGCCATCTGGTCACCATCAAAGTCCGCGTTAAAACCTGTACAGGCGAGAGGATGAAGCTGAATAGCTTTACCTTCAATCAGCTTGGGCTGGAAAGCCTGGATACCAAGCCTGTGCAGCGTAGGAGCCCTGTTTAAAAGAACGGGATGTCCTTTAAGTACATTTTCAAGTATATCATAAATGACCGGTTCTTTACGCTCTACTATCTTTTTAGCAGATTTAACTGTTTTAACAATGCCCCTGTCCATAAGTTTACGGATAATAAAGGGCTTGAATAATTCGGCTGCCATTTCTTTAGGCAATCCGCATTCGTGTAATTTCAAATCAGGACCTACGACTATAACAGAACGACCAGAATAGTCAACACGTTTACCAAGTAAGTTCTGACGAAACCTCCCCTGCTTACCTTTCAAACTATCACTTAAAGATTTTAAAGGTCTGTTTGAATCAGTTTTAACAGCGCTGGCTTTACGCGAATTATCAAGTAAAGAGTCAACTGCTTCCTGAAGCATACGTTTCTCGTTTCTGAGAATTACATCAGGAGCTTTAATTTCTATTAGTCTCTTAAGCCTGTTGTTTCTAATAATTACCCTGCGATATAAATCATTAAGGTCGGAAGTAGCGAATCTTCCGCCGTCAAGGGGTACAAGAGGCCTTAATTCAGGGGGAATAACAGGGACTACTTTTATAATCATCCATTCAGGCCTGTTTTCAGTTCTTGTCTGAGCATCTTTAAAAGCTTCTACAACATGTAGTCTCTTTAAAATATCCGCTTTTCTCTGTTGTGAAGTCTCGGTGTCAGCTCTATGACGAAGCTCGTAAGATAAATCTTCAAGTTTAATTTCAGACAATAAATCATAAATAGCTTCAGCTCCCATTTTAGCAACAAATTTATCAGGATGCTTATCTTCTAATTGTTGATTTTCAGGAGGTAATTTATCAATTAAATCAAAATATTCATCTTCTTTAAGGAAGTCCAGTTTCTTTTTATCCTCTTTAGCAAGAATACCTGGATTAATAATTACATAATTTTCGTAATATATAATACTTTCAATCTTTTTAGTAGGTAAACCAAGCAGAGCGCCTATTTTATTAGGTAGAGACTTAAAAAACCATATATGAGCGACAGGGACGACAAGCTGAATATGTCCAACTCGCTGCCTTCTAACTTTCTTCTCTGTAACTTCAACACCGCATCGGTCGCAGACAATACCTTTATATCTGATCCTTTTATATTTACCACAATGACATTCCCAATCTTTGACAGGACCAAAAATTCTCTCGCAAAAAAGTCCGTCTCTTTCGGGTTTGTAAGTTCTGTAATTAATAGTTTCAGGTTTGGTTACTTCGCCGCTTGAACGCTCTAAAATTGTTTCAGGGGAAGCAATACTTATTGTAATTATGTTAAAATTACTTCTTATTGAATTATCTTTTCTGAAAGACATATATTTGTTTAGTGATTAGTAATTTTATAAATAAAATATTATAGGTCAAAGCTCATATTAAGACATAGACCATTAAGTTCGTGTACAAGTACATTGAAGGATTCAGGAATGCCTGGTTGCGGCATATCTTCACCCTTAACAATAGCTTCATAAGTGCGGGATCTGCCATTAACATCATCTGATTTGACAGTAAGAATTTCCTGAAGGATATTAGCAGCACCAAAAGCCTCAAGAGCCCAGACTTCCATTTCTCCGAATCTCTGTCCTCCAAATTGAGCTTTACCGCCAAGAGGTTGCTGGGTAATCAGAGAGTATGGACCTATTGACCTTGCGTGCATTTTATCATCAACCATGTGATGTAATTTTATCATATATATCATACCAACGGTAATAGGCTGTTCAAATTTCTCGCCTGTTTCGCCATCAAACAATGAAACACAACCATAATCAGGTAAGCCTGCCTTTTTCAAATTCTCATTAATCTGATCAAGAGTAGCACCATCAAAAATAGGGGATATAAAACGTGTATTCATTTTTTGTCCTGCCCATCCAAGTATAGTTTCATAAATCTGTCCAAGGTTCATACGTGAAGGAACACCAAGCGGATTTAAAACAAGGTCAACCCTGGTGCCATCTTCAAGAAAAGGCATATCTTCTTCTCTAACAATTTTAGCTATAATACCTTTATTACCGTGACGTCCTGCTAATTTATCGCCTACTTTGAGTTTACGTTTTTTAGCTATATATACTTTTGCTAATTGAACAATCCCTGATGGCAAATCATCACCGACAAGAATAGAAAACTTCTTCCTGCTATAAGCACCAATTAATTCCTTTAGTTTAAGATTATAATTGTGAAGCAAAACTCTAATAAGAAGATTCTTTTCTTTATCTGTAGTCCATTTAAAATAATTAAGGTTATTATAATCAACTCCCATTAATATTTTCTGAGTAAATTTAGTACCCTTGGCAATCAATTCGCTTTTGTAATTATTATAAACTCCCTGCGAAGTTTTTCCTGAAACAAGAATTAATAATTTATCAACTAATTTAGACTTCAGATGTTCTAATGCTTTCTTATGTTCTTCTTCAATTTTGTCAATTAAAAGCTTTTCTTTTGGTTTTTGCTTTTTATCTTTAACAACTCTTGAAAACAATTTTTTATCAATAACTACTCCCTGAGTTGAAGGAGGCGCTTTTAATGAAGCATCTTTAACATCACCTGCCTTATCCCCGAAAATAGCCCTAAGCAATTTTTCTTCCGGAGAAGGGTCGGATTCACCTTTAGGAGTAATTTTACCAATGAGTATATCACCTTCTTTTACTTCCGCCCCAATACGTATCAAACCATTTTCATCAAGGTTCTTGGTCATATCAACACTTACATTGGGAATATCATTGGTTAATTCTTCAATTCCCCTTTTGGTATCTCTAACTTCAAGTGTATATTCTTCTATATGTATTGAAGAAAAAATATCATCTTTAACAACTTTTTCGGATATTACAATAGCATCCTCAAAATTATATCCTTTCCAGGGCATAAATGCAACCATCAGGTTACGTCCTAAAGAAAGCTCACCGTGTTTGGTTCCATAGCCTTCACAAAGGATTTGTCCTTTGGTAACTTTTTCTCCGATTTTTACAATCGGAACTAAATTAATACAAGTATTTTGATTAGTTCTTGAAAATTTGGTAAGTTTATAAGTTTTAACACCATCGTCAAAACTAACAAGTTTTTCTTTATCGGTTCTTGTGTATCTGATAACAATTTCTTTGGAGTCAACATATTCAACAACACCGTCACCTTCAGCGTTAACAAGCACTCTTGAATCCCTGACAAGTATCTCTTCAAGCCCTGTACCAACGAGTGGAAGCTCAGGTTTGAGAAGAGGAACAGCCTGCCGCATCATATTAGCGCCCATCAAAGCCCTATTTGCATCATCATGTTCAAGAAAAGGTATTAGAGATGAGGCTACAGAAGCAATCTGATTAGGAGCAACATCAATATAATCCAATTTGTCAGGCTCTACAATAGGATAATCTGCATATCTTCTCGCTTTAACCCTATTGATTAAAAATTTACCTTTATCATCAATTGGAGTGTTAGCCTGAGCTATAGTCATTTGTTCGTCTTCTTCTGCTGTTAAATAAATAGGATCTTCTTCCATAGCTACCCTGCCTTCAACAATCTTTTTAAACGGAGTTTCTATAAATCCCAAATTATTTATTTTTGCATAAACACATAAAGAAGAAAGTAAACCAATATTAGGACCTTCAGGTGTTTCAATAGTACAAAGACGTCCATAGTGAGTATAATGAACGTCCCTTACTTCAAAACCGGCTCTCTCCCTTGAAAGACCACCTGGACCCAATGCAGAAATTCTTCTTTTATGTGTAATTTCTGCCAAAGGATTAGTTTGGTCCATAAATTGAGACAACTGACTTGTTCCAAAAAAAGAATTAATAACAGACGCAAGCGTTTTGGCATTAATAAGGTCAGCGGGGGTAAATACTTCGTTATCTCTTACATTCATTCTTTCCCTGATAGTTCTCGCCATTCTCGTTAAGCCAATACCAAACTGCGTATAAAGCTGTTCGCCAACTGTTCTTACCCTACGATTACTTAGATGGTCAATATCATCTACTGCTGCTTTTAATGTAGCAAGTTCAATAAGATTTCTGATAATATGAACAATATCTTCTTTAGTTAATATCTTTGTTTCAATAGGTATATCAAGAGATAGTCGCCTGTTTATTCTAAATCTTCCAACATCCCCCAAATCATAACGCTTATCTGAGAAAAATAATTTATCTATAAGACTCTTTGCAGTTTCTTCATCAGGCGCATCTACACTTTTGAGCAGATGATAAATAAATTCAACTGCCTCTTTTTGATTATTAGCAGTATCTTTTTGAAGTGTGTTACTAATTATAGAGTAATCTAACTGATTGGAGGCATCTTTATGTAACAAAATAGTTTCTGAGCCTGATTCAATAATTTTATCAATATCTTCATCCTTAATGACAACTTCCCTGTCAATTATGATTTTTGTACGCTCTATAGAAACAACTTCTCCTGTGTCTTCATCTACAAAGTCCTCAAACCAGGTTTGCAAAACCCTTGCAGCTAATTTTCTGCCTATATATTGATTTAGTGTATTTCTGTCAACAGGTGTTTTTTTATCAACAACAACCTTTACTTCTTCGGCAAGATTAAATAACTGAAGAATTGCTTTATCAGTCTCAAAACCGATGGCTCTCAATAAAGTAGTTACTGGTAATTTTTTCTTACGGTCTATATATGCATACATTACATTATTAATATCAGTTGTAAATTCAATCCAGGCTCCCTTATACGGAATAACTCTGGCAGAATAAATCTGAGTACCATTTGGATGTAAAGAAGACCCAAAAAACACACCTGGAGAACGATGTAACTGCGATACTACAACTCTTTCAGCACCATTAATAATAAAGGTACCCTTGGGAGTCATATAGGGCAATGTACCAAGATAAACATCCTGAACTACAGTTTTAAAATCTTCATGCTCTGGATCAGTGCAGGATAATTTTAATTTTGCTTTAAGAGGAACATTGTAACT
>JAGODS010000066.1 GCA_017998135.1 Bacteroidales bacterium | reverse complement strand
ATGTAAAACCTCTATATAATACAACTACTATAAAATATGACAATAATAATATGACTATTGATATTAATAATACGTATAAATCAATAAATTTAAATAATTATATACTAAGAATCGGTTATGTTATTAATTTTTGAATTGGATTAAAAGGAGATTAAGAGATTGTTTCTCTTAGTTCCCGCAGATAACGCAAATAAGCGCAGAAAACAAAATCAGCGAAAATTGTTTCCCTTAGTTCCCGCAGATAACGCAGATAAGCGCAGAAAACAAAATCAGCGAAAATTGTTTCCCTTAGTTCCCGCAGATAACGCAGATAAACACAGAAAATAAAATCAGCGAAAATCTGCGAAATCAGCGGGAGATGTATTTAATAAGAATTAATCAGGATAAAAGACCAACAAAGAAATCCTCAAAATTAAAGCACTATAAATTTTTTAATATATGAATATTTGTCTGCGTTTAGTTTGTAGTAGTATATCCCTTTGGGAAGGTCAGCGTCAATAAGATAATGGTGGTAGCCTGATTGTTGGATAGTAGTATTAAGCGCAGGGTATATTCTCTTCCCGTAAACATCAAATATTTCGAGGCTGACAGTTGTTTTTTGAGGCAAATACCAACTTATTACAGTCTGCTTGCTGAAAGGATTAGGTTTATTTTGATATAAAATAATCTTGTCTGTACCTTTATTAATTTTATTAACGGCTGTAATAATGGTAGTTGAGGTTTCGGAGACTGCGTTTTTGTTTTCTAAGTTGCCTGCACTGTCAAGGGCGAGGCTGTAAAAACTATAAACAGAATCCACAAAACCTGTAAAAATAGCCTCTTTTTCAAACGTAGAAATTAACCAGGGCATAAAAGAACCGTCGTTTACAGCAACATAAATATTAAATCCATATATGCCTGAGCCTATATCAGAGCCGTTCCAGCTAACAGTAAAACTTGTATCGGTTGTGAGAACAGCCAAATCATTCATCTTGCTGACTGGTTTGATAGTATCTATTATATTAGTCCATTGCGGTGTGATAATAGGCTCGTTCCAGTCAAAAGTTATTGAAGCTTGATTACTAATGTAATCGCCTTGCTTGATATTATCTTTTAATTTAACAGAAAACATAACCTGTCCTTCTCCGTTAGGAGCTTTATTATTAGGAGGCAGAAAGCCAAGTTTAGAGTCTTCAGACAAAAGCATAGTTGTTGGGTCTAATGCCTGGAAAGTCCATTTAATTAAACCTGTTTCTGTATTAGCATCAGCTTTTATATCTAATACATAATTTTGTTTGGGGCGCATATCAAAGCTTTTATTAAAAGATTTAAGAGCCGATGAAACTGGTATTATTGAATCTGCAAGACCAACCGGTCCGAAGGCAAAGGTTTCCATATCAAATTTATTGATATCAAGGCTGTCTTCTATTATGACAAGTTTTGCAGGAACTGTAGCTGCCGAATCATTCTCGAAAGTTATTATATAATCAAAACTACCTGTGTTATTAGTATAGTTGCTGCCTCCAAGACCTGCAGGACCATATTTCATATTTGGATCTACAGACCAAAATGATTGAATGAAAAAAGTGAATTCTTCGCTGAATTTTTTATAGAAATCAGTGCATTTATTAATTGAGTTGTATGTTCCTTCAGCTTTGCTTGCATAATCATAAGTTTTTTTAAGATATTTTGTTGTTTTTGTTACTATTGCACCTCCGGGAATGCAATCCACAATTAATTTAGCACCATTAAAAAACTGGCTCATATACGACATTTTTGTGTTGTTTTTATAATCGTCTATTATAGGGCTTACTGCATTATCATAAAAAGATTTGATACAAGAGATGCCCGGTGCAAGTTCTACCGCTGTTGAGAAAATATCATAATAGCATCCAAGCAATTCAGGCGCCAAACCGAAGCGGGATTCCGATTTAAAAGGTTTAAATTCAAAAGTACTTCCTCCGATATATACTTTTATCGGTGCGGGTTCAAAGGCTGTTCCTATGCTGATAGTAAATTTAAGGAAACCTGTAGAATTCGGCGGTATAACGGGAATGATGAGTGGATAAATGCGACAAGGAAATGCTTTACCGAAGAGATAATCGGATTCATAATAGATAGGAATAGTATCATATTTCAACTTAGGTTCATTAGCAGGTCTGATAATAGCATCGTGAAAGTCAATAACAGAGTAAACATCTTTTTGAGTAGCAATGATAAGAGGAACTGCATAAGCAGCAACATTAGAATTATTGCTATATGAAATAAAATATGTTGTCGGGCGATTGCGGTTCGTAGTTGAAGGACCTGATATAAAGGCTTTAAGAATCGGTTCTTCAGCCTTTTCAATAGTAAAGGCATCAGCTAATATAAAAGTAGTATCGCCAGGGATATCTATTGAAAGCGTCCATTTACCCAAAGATTTACCTGTAGTATTAAATACAGCCTTTATTTCATTATTATATATAAAAAGAGTGTCGGGTACTATATTTGTTTCTCCTTTTTTTGTAAGTAAAACAGTGGATCCTGGTATAAAACCACTGCCATAGATATTCATATTCACAAGTCCGAAATCAGCGCCCGATTTAGGAGAAAAATCAGTAAACACAGGCTTATAAGCCACAAAAGGTAATGATAATTTAGCAAGATTCTGAGTTCTAAAATTAGATCCTATACGGGTAAAAGCGCCTCCGCAATAAATAATATTATCATCAAAAACAATACTATTAAAAGGAGTCCAGGAATTAGTATTATAAAACTCCCATTTGAACAGAGGTTCATTAATTCCGTGTTTAAAAATTTTAAACTGTGCTATATTAGGGGAATTATTTTTTGTGCCTATAGTATATAAATATTTGCCCCTGATAAAAATCTGTTTAAAAAAGTCTTTTTCATTAAAATTAGGTTTCCAATTAGAGATATTACCTGTATTAAGATTAATAGCTGCGAGGTTCTGTCTGCCAATATCATTATAAGTATAGAAGCTACCGGAAAGGAATAATAAAGAATCTGCAGCTGTTAAATAATTGACAGAAGAATTGCTCCAACGCCAGGCACGCTGAAGTATCCCAGACGTATAATCAATTTCTACTATTTGGTAATTAAAATTGGCTTTAGGTGAGAAAGAACCTGCAAGATACAATTTATTATTATGTATGACTAAATCTTCTACATTGATATAATAAGCAGTCAGTTTATTTAAAGAGTCGCAGGACCAGGGATTAAGAGTTCCGTCTTTATAGTTTATAACAGCGAATCCTTTGGCAGGCTGATTGGCAATATTATTAAAATTACCGCAGACAAACATCTTTTCTTCTATTTTAAATATTTTATTAACCTGATTGTCGGGTTCTGGTCGCCAGTCTGTGAATAAACCGCCCATATTTTTATGGATGGCAGCGAGATTTTTGATTGAGGTTGCATTTACTGACTGAAAATTGCCGGCTATAAATATAGTATCTCCGGAAATAAGCATATCCTTGATAGTTGAATATCCTATATCTGGCTGCCAGTCTTCTATCTTATTATCACAGATATTAATTTTAGCAAGACTATTTCTCTTATAAGCCGACATCAAATTATCTCCCTGTCCTGTTGAAGTTATTGTAAAAATTTTATCCTTCTCTACTAATAAATTGTTTATAGTAAGTTTTGATGAAGGGTTCCACTCAGTCAGAATATTATCTTTAATATCAAAACAGGCTAAATTATTTCGCTGTTGGTTGTTAATTGATGAAAATGAGCCTGCAATATAAAGTTTATCATTATTTAAACTGAAATCATTAATCAAAGCATCGTTAGATAAGGCAGGCAGATTAAAAGGCAGTAAATTAAATGTTTTAGGGTCAAGCACTGCAAGGCAGTTTCTTTCTTCGCCGAAAACTCCACTGCTCATTTTTTGCCCGCTAATATATAATTTACCTTCCAATATTTTTATTTTACTTTGCAAAAAAGAGCCATTTATTACCTTTGGCAAATGCCATTTTAAGTTTTTAAGGTCAAGCCCCATAAGTATTGTTGGGGACTGGTATTTAAGATAATCAAAAGCGCCTGAGAACAACAGTTTGCTATTGGAAGCAGCCATTGAAATAACAGTAGCATTAGGCTTAGGGGAAAAATTATTATAAACAATACCGGTAGCTGTATTTAAGGCGATTAAATTTTTTATTGGCAAGTGCTGCACAGAGTCTATATTAAAACAAGAAACGAACAAAGTATCTGCGGAGTTAGCTATAACCCAATGAGGCGAGTTAATACCTAAATTATTATAATATATATCACCGGGGTTCCATTGAGCTAATTTATTTTTCTCAATATTATAAGCAGCAATATGATTTCGTTGTAACCCATCTTTATTTAAAGAAAAATGCCCTGCAAAGTAAAGAAGTGAATCCTTTACCAACATTGTATAAACCTCAGGATACCACGAAACCATATTAAATGTGAAAGTTGTATCAATTAATCCTTTTGAGTTCAAACGACAAAGTGCTACGGTGTTTTTGTTATTTATTTTTGAGGTAAATCTCCCTCCAACATAAATATTATCATTTTTAATTTCAATTTTATTAACAAAACTTTGAATTGTATCTGTTAGCACAAGCGCATCGGCTCTCCAACCCGATAAATCATTATTAATTTTACTTAATGCGGCAAATTTATAAGCAGTTTTACCATAAACTTTTCTGAAATCACCTCCGATAAATATAGCAGTATCATTTGTTTTAACCGTTCTAACAATAGCATCCGGATTAGGGCGCCAGCTTGTGTCTAATTCACCTGTCCGAGAGTTAAGCCTGATAACATAATCATAGTTCTTGCCTTCAACCTGCAATTTATGCAAGGTACATATATAAAGATGCTCATCATCAAGAAACATTGTATAAATGTTATAAACGCCGCCGTAAGATATAGGAATTTTCTGAATAAAGTTCGTATCAACCGACAAATCTTCATTTATCCTCGCTATACGTTGCGTTGCTATGCCTCCAAGCGTTGTAAAATTTCCTCCGACATACCAACCTTTTTTATTATCAGAGATTATTGATTCAAACTGTGTCTCAAAAGGCGTTCTTTTATCAGGTTCGTCATTACCAGCTTTAACACAGGCGTTTCTGAACGCCTGAATACCGTAAGTTGCAGCATTCTGCCATACATAACCACCGGTTAAAACAAATAACGTATCGTTCTGAGCTGTCATATCATTAGAACTGCTATTAGCCGAAAGCAAAGAAATAGCTTTGGCGCTATTCTTATCAAGTATCGCAAAATAACGCAGCCTTTCGCCTCCAATCATACCAAAATCACCACTGGTTATTAGTTTGTCGCCTTGTATTATTATTTTATTTACTATATTATCAGGTTGAGGCTTCCATTCAGAGTCCAGTTCGCCTGTTTCAGCATTAAGACGCAATAAATATTTAATATCACTACCTGTAATAGTAATATCGCCTGCGAGATATAAATAAGTTTCATCAAGCAACATAGTCTGAAAAGTATAATTATGAAAATCAGGCGATTTGAAAGAAGGGTCAATAGTAAGATTAGGCTTAAGTCTGATTAGTTTTTTTACAGGAATAAAATTTAATTTATCAAAACCACCTGCAATATACCAGCCGCCTTTGCCATCAGGTATTATTTTCCTGGCATCTCTTATAAAAGGAAAATTTGTGTCTGGCTTCGAAATACCTTCATTAAACATAGATATTGCTCCTTCTTTATGTCCAATCCAATAAAAAGACCCTCCTAAATAAAGGTCGCAACCCTGCTGTTTAACAACATTCACTGAACCATCAGTTGAATAAAAACCTGTATGCAATTTCTGGGAATGCAAAGCAGATGTAATAATTATTAATAAAATAAGGAATAAATTTTTAGCTTTCATAATAAATTAATTTTTAATTAGTATGCAAATATAATAATTATATTAAGATATACGTAAAAAAACCTCGCAGGTTATAATAATCTGCGAGGTTTTTTCAGAAATATCATTATTTATATAGTTTATCTTTTAATAATAAACTTATCAACAATAGCAGCATTCTGAACTTTATATTTCAAAATATACAAACCTTCAGCCAATCCGCTAACATTTATTTTTAGCATCAAATTATCCATTGCTTGGGAATAAATCTTCTTACCTAAAATATCAAAAATTTCAACCTGCGCCTTATTTGCCTGGCTTGAAATTATATTGAGTTCCGTCCTGACAGGATTCGGATAAAAAGATATTATAGAATTATTAATAGTAAATTGAGAAACACCAACATTGAATTTCTGGAATTGAGAGAAAATTGATTTAGATTGATTTTTCAATAACATATCATCTTCATTCCAATATTGCATAATTTGTTCGGTCAAAGCACCATCATTATTATAAGTATTAATATGTTTGTACCAATAATCTACATCCCATTTAGTAGAATCAAGATCCCAGATTTCGCTCTTATATTCAGTGAAATTACCTTGCTGGTCATATAGATAACTGTCCTGTTCATCATTAACCCAATTATTATCAATATATTTTTGATACAAAGTAATGCCGCCCCCATTACCATCAGAAGTAAAAATATTTTTTTCATAGGGTACCCAGTTACCTTCAAATATCTCTTCAATTATTTCGGTATAATCTTCACCGTTTCTCGTGGCATTATAACGTTCACTGTCCACCCATTCTCCTTCTTGCCAATCTTGAAGTATTCCTGACTTAATATAACTATCTTCGCCATCAATTCCGTTAAAACTATACCAAATAACATCTTTATACTTTTCATCCTTTTGCCAGGCGTTATTTTCCCAGTATTCCATCATACCTTCAGACCAACCTGTGCCTGATTGTGTATAAATATATGTTTCCCTGTACTGATTAACCCAACTATTAGTTTTGTAATTCCAGTTCTGACTTATAATTTCAGTAGGATATTTATCATTGTTATAAGTAACTATATATTTAGTATTAGACCATTCGCTTGTATCCTTGACCCATGCATTATCTTTCCATAATTCATAAGTTGTTAAAATTCGATAACCATTCTGGTCATATTCATAATTATACTTATAGTAATTAACAAGTGAACCTGACTGGTAATCATACATCTGAGAAATTTCTTCAGTAAGATGACCATTAGTATAAGACATTAAAGTTTTACTATAAATTATATTGTTTGTAGTATCTTTAGTAACAACTTCAGTTTGCTGACCAAAAACATTATATTGGTAAAATTTAACATAAACATACATCCAGTTAACATCTGACCAATAATAAATCAACTCCTTACCAGGATTAAAAATACTATTACCTTTAGAAGCTTTATTAATAAAAGGACTTGCAGCAAGCCCATCATTGCTCAGTTCAGGTTTTGCAAACTCTTTATTGTGAGAGTTAAACTTTTTAAAAGATGATTCTTTCTTCACCTGAGCATTTAGAGTAAAAGCAAAAAAACCAATAACAAATAAAATAATTATCTTTTTCATAGATTATAAAATTAAGTGATTAATAATTCTGCAAAAATATAACATTTTTTTATAATAACTATGCTAAAATATGTTAAACTTTTATTTAATTATACACTATTTTTAAAAATTATTATATTTGCAAAAAGAAATAAAAGTGCAAGAATTTAATAAACATATAATTATCAAAGGATTACTAAGTTTGATATTAATAGCTTTTGTTAATTTATTAATGGGAAATAATTTTGAAAAAGACAAACAAGCTTTAAAGGAATTATCTTCATCCCATAAAATAATGACAAATAAAATTGTTAGCGCTACCCCTGGTGATACAATTTTCATGTCCAAGCGTGAATATAAAAGCAAATTCTATGAGGCTACCAACCTGTTTTTTGAAAATCATTTTGCTTTAGCTCTTCCCATCTTTCTTGAAATGCTTAAAGTTAATGTAGATAATGCCCATATAAACTTTTATGTCGGGGCTTGTTATATGAACATTTCAGAATCCAAACAAACAGCCATTCCTTATCTCCAGAAAGCCGTCAAAAACACAACTATTTGGTATGACTATGACTATCGTAGCACAGCAGCTCCGGTTTTCGCATATTTTTATCTTGCAGCCGTTTACAGAAACAACTATAAATTCAGCGATGCAGTTATAAATAACAAAATTTTTAAATCCTTCGTATCGCAGGAAAATGAAGATTTATTAGCAGAAGTTGACAGAGAAATACAAACCATTGAAGGAGGAAATTATATTGTTGAACAACCTGAATTTACTCATTATTACGGAAATCTTTTAACAGAGCGCATCCAATATGATATGTATATCCGTAATCCCGAACAGGATGCAAACTGGTGGATAAATAATCTGGAAGGTATGAAACGCGAAGCTCTCGTAAATGGATTAATAAATCTTGCATACTCTGGACAAGTAAACGTTTATGATGAGGAAAACAGACTCTTAACTAATGAACAGGTATTAGCTATCGGTAACGAACCAACCCTGTTAAAAACTCAGACACCCAATCCTCCATATAACGACACTATAATTCTTGTAGAAAATCAGCTCAATCGCCAATTAATTACAAAATTACGTTTCCTTGAAGAATGGTATATTGACCAACAAACCTTACAAATAGCAAAAAAAGTTGTTGGTTTATCTCCTCTGATTGAAGAATATTTTGAAGACAATACTTTTAAAGGTTTCAAAACCCTGTTCAATATATATTATGATGATAAGTATCCTTATGTACTCTTAAACAAACAGGCTCAAAAAACTAAAATATTACCAGCCGACACACTTCTCAGTCAGGATACTACTCTGCAAGCTGAAAATATGATTTATGACAGCTTATCAAATAAATTTATTAATCTGAATGTTACACCAGATTTTAATCTTGCTGTCAAAGCCCAGACAACACTTACAGAGCGTATCAGATATGACGTAATAATCAGAACAGAAAGAACTGATAATGACTGGTGGGTTGAAAATATAGATTATTACAAAAGAGAAAGTTTTATCAAACAACTTTTTGACCTTGTTGGCAATGGTTTAATACAAGCTTATGATATATTTGACGACTCGCTCTCTATTCAGAAAGTAAGAGAGGCAATAGGATTTTCTTCTGACACTATTATCACCAAAAGTCCGTCTCCACCTTTCAATGATACTATAATGGTTGTTACTGTTAACAAAATTGATATAGATAAAATCTCCAAAATTCGTTTTCTTGAAGAATGGTACCTTGATGAAAAAACAGTACAGCTTAATAAAAGAATCATCGGGCTTGCTCCTCTAAACGAAATTTATGATGATAATAATGTATTTAAAGGATATACCACTTTATTCTGGGTTTATTTTGACCCTAAATATCCTATGAAAGTAAGCCAAAAAATTGTAAATTTCAAGTATTAAATTTTAAACATTTTATTAATTATACTGTTAATATCTTTTATTAAATTTTCAATTTTTTATCAAAGATGATAAAGGATTAAATATAATTTTGTGCTTTAAAACAAAAACAATAAAATATGGGAAAAATATTTAGATTTAACCCCCTTAGAAGCAGAATAAGAAAAAGAAGAATTATTGCAATTCTAATAATCACCCTTCCCTTTTGGAGCTGGCTATTTTGGTATCTGCAAAAACCAAAAGTAATCAATATAATGATTTTTGATAAGACAGTACCCGTATTAAAAAGAAATGAACACCGCTCTTTTAACTGGGTGTTAACTCATCACAAATATGTAAAACCTGATAAAAACCTTTATGATATTAATAAGGACTACAAAGGATTTTTTCCATTAGAACCTGCCAAAAGCGAAAAATATGAACTTCACGATTTGGAAAATTTTACCGAAACTCAAATTGATAGCACCGCAGATGCTCTTGATATGTTTTATTATACCGATTCTTACGGGGTTTATTATAACGAATGGTACAGACACAGAAACGAAACCGAACATTCCGAATATATTTATGGAGGATTATCAGACAACGAATGCACTCTTATTGAAAAGATGGTTGAAAGGAAAAAACTTATTATATCTGAATTTAATTTCTTTGCCTCCCCTACCCCGTATATATTAAGAAAAAGGATGGAGCAATTACTTGACATTCGTTGGACAGGTTGGACAGCCCGCTATTTTGATTTATTAGACACTGTAAAAAATCCTGAATTACCCCGTTGGGTTGTAAAACTATATAAAGAACAACATAATTACAAATGGCCCTTTAAGAAAGCAGGTATCGTTTTTGTACATATTGATAATACTATTGAAATACTTGAAAATGAAACTAATCTAACCCAGGAAACTCCTTACATTTATACTAATGATTATGCTCAGAAAAAATACAATCTACCTCATAGTATTCATTACCCATATTGGATGGACATTACCTATTCAGGACCCAACAACAGAGTAATCTCT
>JAGODS010000065.1 GCA_017998135.1 Bacteroidales bacterium | reverse complement strand
AAATTACTCTAAAAATGATTTAATAAGGTATATTTACAAAGAAACTAATCAGTCTGAAAGCAACGAAATATCTTACAAAATTCAAAATGATGCTTTATATAATAAGTATTATTTTACTTTTATAAATGTATCCGCTAAAATGCCCGATTTATCTGTTAAACCTGATAATAATATTGTAAACAATATTCTTAATTATTCTAAAGCCGTCAAATTTTTAAGATTAAGAAATAATTCAGGTTCGGTTTCTTATATGAGTAATTAAAACTTTTATTATGTCTATTGTTGTTGCTGGGCTTACTAAGTTTTATAAAAATCAGAAAGCCCTTAATAATATTTCATTTAATATTAATTCCGGTGAAATTGTAGGTTTATTGGGTCCCAATGGTGCAGGTAAAACAACTCTGATGAGGATTATTTGTTGTTTTATTCCTGCTTCTTCCGGTAGCGTTTCTGTCTGCAACATTAATATTCTGTCTAATTCATTAAAAATAAGGCAAAAGATTGGATATTTACCGGAAAATAATCCTTTATATCTTGATATGTATGTGAGGGAATATCTTTATTTCCTTGCAGGAATTCATAAAATTTCTAATGTAAAATCTGTCGTTGAAGAGATGATTGAGCTTACAGGTTTAAATGCTGAGCAAAAGAAAAAAATAGGTTCTTTATCTAAAGGTTATAGGCAAAGAGTTGGTATTGCTCAGGCTTTAATCCATAAACCGGAAGTTCTTATTCTTGACGAGCCTACTTCTGGCTTAGACCCTAACCAGATTGTAGAAATCCGTCATCTTATCAAAAATATCGGTAAGGAAAAAACTATTTTAATTTCTACTCATATTATGCAGGAGGTAGAAGCTATTTGCGATAGGGCTATTATTATTAATAAAGGGGATATTATTAAAGATGACCTTACTGCTAATCTTCATAATCTTTCCTCTTTAAAACAAATAATTATTGTTGAGTTCGGTTCTAAAGTGTCTTTTGACTTATTGTCTAAAATGGATGATGCAATTATTGTAAATTATATTAATAATAATGTTTGGGAAATTATTTCTGATAAAATAGAGGATTTAAGACCAATTGTGTTTAATTTCGCTGTTAAAAATAATTTAACTATTGTTTCTCTTCAAAAGAAAGAACATTCTATTGAAGATGTTTTCAGACAACTCACAACTTCCTGAATATCTTTTATGTCGTTCCTATCTTTTTATGTTTAGTAATAAGTGTTAATCCATAATATTGAATTAGTCTATAAAACAATTATTATATCTCTGTGTAGCTCTGCGTCTTCTCCGTTAAACTCTGAGTAATAATTATAAAATATCGGACTTTATAGATAGATACTAATTAATACTTTTCTCTCTTCTTAATTTCAGAGGATTAGGTTAATTATTTTTCGCGATAAATTAGCTAAAATTATATGTTTTATTAAATAGCCTGTACTATTAATAAATATTTGTTAATCTATATTTGTGCGCATAGATAAGCTCCTTTATTTAAAGAGAGGGTAATGAGGGATTAGTTTTAGAATTTGATGAATTTGCGAGTGGTGGTGGAGTTGGGGGATTGAATGCGGGTAAGATAGAGTCCTGGGGGAAAAGAGCGGGTGTTGATGATTATAGACGATTGGGGGCTTTGGGTTTGATAGATTGCTGTGCCGTGGATGTCGTAAACAGTGATTAAATGTTTCACATTTTGGAAATGTGAAACATTAATTGTGAGTTCGTCGGTGCAGGGATTGGGTGTGATATTAATAACTGGAAGGTTTGGTTTATTATTTATTCCAATCAAAGCTTCATTATCAGCAATGTTTGAAAAAGATGAAGTATAAGAGCCTTTGGCAGTTTTGACAGAAGGCTGACATTTATAACCCGGTACCATTTCAATAGCGTAAAATAAAATTCCTTCAGGCGGATTTAGATCTGTGTAAGTAGTAACAGAGGACGAAACGCTGTCTATCAATTGTAAACCTTTAGAACTGCTTCCACGCCATATCCTGTTTTTTTTCTTCCCTATATTACCTTCATAATTTTCCCAGATAAGATTCCATGTATTTCCGATACCTGTATTAATGGTAAGGTGCATAGTTTTATGGGGCGAACTGCTTTCTAAGGCTTCAACACAGTCGCTTAAAGCTTTTATTTTATATTTAGCAGCTACTTTGGCAGGATTTGATGATGTGTCAATAAAAACACTCATACTACCTTTTTTAACTGTTCCTATTTTAATATATTCGTTTGTAACTGAAGTTTCTTTATATATATGATATGACCTGACAATTGCATCAGGAGATTGTTCCCAGATAATTACGTTTTTATTTGTAGCGCTATCGACGCTGACAATACATATTTCCTGGGTGGTTTGAATAGAATGGGCTAAACGTTGTTCTGTATGCCCTTCTTTGTTCTTAGAGTCAGTAACCCATAGTCTTATAGAATCTTCCTTATTAGGGTCAGTGGTTTCGGAAGGGAAACAATATACAGTAGAATCATTTGTGCCTCCATTATTCCATTTATAGGTATATGGGGGCGTTCCGCCTGTAACTGATGCGGTTACGTTGTAACAACTGTCAGTACACACTATAAAAGGAGGCGAGTAGGGCTTCTGTTCGCCGTTTATTAATATTTTTATAATAATTTGACCCATTGCAACCCGGAAAACCATCAGGCTGCTTAAAACGATAAGAAAAATAGTTTTTTTCATTTTAGTAAAATTTAATTTGTTAATAATTTAAGTTTATAATTAAAATCTAAGAGGTTTTTAGGACCTAATAGGGTTTTTAAAGCAAATTAATAATTCAGAATCAATCGTTTTTCAGGTTAATCGTGTCGCTTCAGTTTTTCTATTCAATTAGTCCTGTTGGGCTAAATCTTAATATTACGGGGTTCCACAAACTGATAAGATTTAAGCTAAGTAATTTTTGTAACCCAAAAGAGCGTATTTTAAATTTCTGTGCAAAGATAATTAATTTTAAGTTAATAAGTAATATTTTTTTTATTCATCTATTTATAGAAGCTAAGCTTTTTGAAAAAGCTTAGCTTCTGAAGTAAGTTTTATCTTTCGTAGATTTCGGCAATGATTTTGATGATGTCTGATTCTAAGCCGACGATTTGGTCTTTGTAAATGTAAACAAGTTTGTAATATCTGGTTTCGGGTTTGTTGGTAAGATTAAGGCGTAGATCTTCCCAGGGAGAGCGATAATCGGTATCCAACATTTCCCAGATATGTTCGGGCATTTGCGCAATTGCCAATCCTGCTTCGTCGTCAGCAGCCATTACGGCAGCGCCTGTATTAATAACATCACGGTTTAAGACGCGTTTAGCAGCAAAAATTTTAATGCCGTGCATAGGTCCTTTAACCCAGTCAATAATAATTTTATTAGTAATAGCGACAACACTGCTTATCTGGGGTTTCATAGTAGCCGGGTCGAAGATATGTACTTGTCCTTCAATGCCTAAATCTTCGCCTATGCCTGTTGTGTAAGCTTTTTTGGATTTAATCATATTCGCCAGCTTTCGAAATTCGGAGACTGCGTCCTTTTTAGCGAGGTCTTTGACCTGAGTGGCAGCCTGCACAGCGTTTTGTTTAACAGAAAGGTCTTCAAGAGCTGCGTTAAAAGCGACCATAAATACGAAAAATGTAGTTAAATCGTCATCAGTCAGCCCTAATTCGGTTTTGTGCGGTTCTATTCTGAGCTGGAACACGCGAAACTGCTCTTTTAATAATGCATCCTGGTGCATTACATAATCTTTTTTAGTCATAATTATAAAATTAAAATTGTTAGTAAATAAGAAAATATAAATGTTAATTATTTAGAAATTAAATATTTAAAATTTAGAACTGGGACAAAAAGAAATAAAGGATAATTCAGGTTAAACAAAAGATTATATGCATTCACGAGGACCTTGTGGATATGTTTTTTGTATATTTGAAGATTCACAGCAATTATTTCGGTATTATTTTTCAATAATTTGGTCTTAAAAGAGCTTATTTTGGCGCTAACAGGACATAATTTGCCCTTCACACTACTTCTGTGAGTCTTATATGGGCTGTGTGAACGCTCACGGTGTCTTTGTGAAAGACTAAACAGGTGCTGGAGGCTACCACAAAGGCATATTTGGTTTGAAAAAAGTGAAAAATAGTTATCACGTAATGGAGAAAAAAATGCACAGAACTTTAAATTATATTCACGAAGTTTAAAAGCAATCCAACAGAGGTGTTTTTGGTATAAAAAAAGGGGAATATAATTAGCATAAAGTTTAATAAAATGTTCACAGCTTAACTGTGAATGATTATAGCACAGAGAAAAATATAGTTTTAAGAAAAAATTACAATCTAAATGATTAGTTGTATTATATTGATTTTGACTAAAATAAAATTGTTTTACGCTTATAGTTTTCTCAATTTTGAAAGCATTGGAAGAGCGGTTGTTTAAAGAGCTTATGCTTTCTTTCTTTCTCTTGATGTTATCAAGGTTTTTAGGGAAGGTACCAAAATTATAATATGTAAAATCAGCAATAAACATTTTAATAATTTATAACAGCAAAATTAATAATTTTTTTTAAATAGGTAGTTTTTTGATAATTTTTTTCATATATTTTTTTTGATATATGTTGTAATTTGAAAATGTTTGAATTTAGGGGAAGAAATTTTTTTATCGTAGAAAAGGTGTAAAGATTAATTACGCAGAGAATTCAGAGAGCTAAGCAGAGAAAAAAAGCTTCGCAAATTTAGAAAAGACAGTCTTTTTTAAGACAAATAAAGGAGATGTAGTATTATTTTTTAAAAACATAAGCTCCGAGGTCGGTTACGGAGCCAGCGGTATTGCGTGGATTTCCGAGTATGTCGGATAGAGTGAGAGTGGTAAGTATATTGGAAGAGCCTGTTCCGATGGCGGGAGACTTTTCTTTTAACTGATAATTCTGTTTATTTATATCAAAAAAGAGAGGATCCGAGTTTAGAATGCAGTTAACATAATATAGTGTGTCGCTGGTGTTAAGGCTGGTTTTGAGCAGGCAGTGGTCAAATTTATATTTAAAATCGGCTTTTTCAGCTTTGTCAAGCAGTATTTCGTCTTTAATGCCTCCATAGATAATGCAGTTTCCAAAATAAGCATTTTCAAGGTTGTAGAGATTAACAACCTTATTATAGTCTATAAAATAGTTATTAAGAACCACTGAAGCGCTTTGCCGTGAGGAATTAGACCAGAAATTAGCCATAGTACAGTTTCTGAAATCATAATAACCTCCTTTGGTAAGAGCCACTGCATATTGGCCGCAATTATATATTACATTATTTGCGGCAGTAATTTTATAAAATCGTGCAAGAATACCCGCTCCGGAGCAGTTTTTAATAATTGTATTGCTTAGTATAAGTTCATTTCCCATAAACTCATCCAGAGTCTCAGCCTGAATACCGATAAAGCTGTTTTTTATTTCAGCATAATTTATTTCATTATTCACAGAGCCTTCGTTAAGCCAAATTCTGTCCCATTGACCTGGAATTTCTTTGTAAAACTGTTCCAGACGAGTTCCTTGAAAAACAACAGGTTTATCTTTAGAGCCTTTGACTTTAAGACTGCCGCCTTTATAGACCCATAAACCGGAGCCGCTGTAGAAATGAATCTTTGCTCCTTCCTGAATCGTCAGACTACCTGTTGAGTCAACTACTGCATAGCCATATATTACATAAGGTTTATCATTGGTCCAGGTGATGTTTTCTTTTTCTTTAGCTACTATTTTAAATGGAGGCAGTCCTTTGATAAAAGTATCGTAAACAATAAAATGAGCATCCTGTCCCCAGGCAAGCAATTTGATATACTGAAGGTTAGTATTTGTGTTAAACACGAGAGAATCTTTGATAACAAGGGGAGTATTGCTGTTATTGGGGTCAACGGTTACTTTAAGTAAAATAAACATACTGTCTTTTGCGGCAATTTCAATATCTGTAGCAGAACTGGTATATTTACCGTCAATATTAACGGAAAACATAGATTTATCGCCGCCTGCAAGTCTGATGGAGGATATCTTTATTTTTTGATTGTAATTATTGTAAATTTTTATATATTTTGTAGCCGAGCCGAGTGTTGTAAAAACAGTGTCAAAAAGGACAGAATCGGAAGAAAAAGCAAGTTTTGCAGTGTTGTCATCAATAAATTTGTCTTTCTTGCAGGCTAAGTTAAATATAAGTAAAATAGCAATAAATACAGGTGTTTTGAATATGTTTTTGTTAAGCATTTTGTTGAAATTCGTTCCTGAAAATAACTGTACAAATTAAATAAATATTATTCAAAGTAGAGATATTTTTTTGTTTTACAAATCTTCTGAAAACAAAAATATTGTAATTACTCAGCAGTGAAATTTTAGAGTTTATATATTGTAAAACCTTATAAACCTTAGTATAAGCAATGAAAGAAACAAAGCTATTTTATTACCTTATTTATTAATATTTATATATCAAAATAAACGAATAAGGTTGATATATAAGGGAACAAGTTTTATACTAAGGTTAAAAAAATAAAATTATGTATGTTTGGGAACTTGTTACTTAGTACCTACTACCTAGTACTTGGTATTTAATCAACTGCTGAGTAGTTACAGAAATTTATATATTTATAGATACTCTTAATAAAAAAATATTTAGTTTTGCAAACAGTTATTAGTTTAACTTTTTTAAAGATTAAAGGGCTTTGTAAAATATATTGCAAACTTAATTATGCGATTTTTAGAGTTGCTTTAATTTTAAATATTTTAACCAAATTAAATAATAAAATATGAAAAATAATCCTCATATTTCACCTGTTAATTATATTAAATCAAAAGCAAGAGCGCTTCCTTTCTATGAATGCTTTATTAATGATAACTGGAAAGAGAAAGGGCTTGCATCAATTCTTATTTCAAAAAAGCAGCCTGGAGGCAATTTCTTGTTTGGGATGTATTTAGTTGATATTTTTTGTCTCGGGATAAAAAATACTTTTTTCAACTTTAATCTGAGTGAATTAAAATATAATGAAATGGTTGGCAAAATTAAAGAGGGAGCTGATAATATGATTCCATTTAATATTGTTACAGCTCATAATATTATTTATGGTGCTGTTGATTATGCTGAAGAACTTGGTTTTTTTCCTCATAAAGATTTTAAAATTACTGAATTTATTCTTGATCCTGATTTGATTAATGACGAAATTGATACTATTGAATTCGGATTTAATGATAAGCCTTATTTTATTGCTGGACCTAATGATAATATAAATTTAATTCTTGCTACTCTGGATAGAAATGTCGGAAAGAATAATTATACTTTTATTGTCTCTGATAGTAATGTTTTCTAATCATTAACAAGCTGAAAAATAATTATTTTATTTTGCGAAAATTAAAAAACAACAATAATATTAAAACTGATAAGATGGGGTGTGAAAAAATATCAGTTTTCTCACCAATTTTCTTTGAAACAGTAGCTTATACTGAACTATCCGATATTATTGACAGAAATGCTTATCAGGATATTTTTATATTAGTTGACGAGAATACAAAAAAATATTGCTTAGATGTTTTTTTATTCAAAGTTACTTGTTTTTCAAGTAAAAATAATAATAAAGTAAAGACAATTTTAATAAAAAGCGGAGAGCAAAATAAAAATATTGATAATGTTAGAAAAATATGGCAGCAACTTATTGATTTAAATGCAAAGCGTAATACATTATTTTTAAATCTTGGCGGAGGTGTAATTTGTGATATGGGTGCTTTTGCCGCTGCTACTTATTATAGGGGTATTGATTTTGTCAATATTCCAACAACCCTGCTTGCACAGGTTGATGCCGCTATCGGAGCTAAAGTTGGCGTGGATTTTAACAATATAAAAAACATAATCGGTCTTATTACTCCTCCGTTATTTATTATTGTTGATAAAGAGTATCTAAATACATTGAATAAAAGACAATTAATGTCGGGATATGCCGAAATGCTTAAAATTGCTTTGTTGTCGGATAGGGCGCATTGGAATAAGTTAAAAGAGATTAAAAATATTAAACCTGAAGTATTGACAGCTTTAATTGAAAAATCAGTTAAGGCAAAAATTAATATTGTAAAAGCCGACCCTTTTGAAAAAGCTGTTAGAAAAGTTCTTAATTTCGGACATACTATTGGGCACGCTTTTGAAAGTTATTCTCTGGAAAAGGATAAAAATCCTTTGCTTCACGGCGAGGCTGTCGCTATAGGAATGATTTGCGAGGCTTATATTTCAAATCGTTGTTCAGGTTTGTCTGTTAAAGATTTAAAGATTATTAGTAATACTATAATAAATGTCTTTCCTAAATATAAATTTGATTTAAGGATAGCTAAAAAACTGATAAGCTATATGAAATTTGATAAAAAGAATATTGATAGTAGAATTTCTTTTACTTTATTAAAATCTGTTGGCGAACCGCTTTTTAATCAATATTGTTCAGAGGATATTATAATAGATAGTCTTAAATATTATAATTCTTTATAAATCAGAAACTAATCTCTTCTTCCCAGATATATCATTATATAATACATTAAAGTAGCCAGAGAAGCTAAGGCGGCTACTACATAAGTATAGGCAGCCCATTTCAGAGCGTCCTGTGCCATAGGATGAGACGTTTGTGTTGTAATGCCGCTGTTATTTAACCAGGCTAAGGCTCTGCGGCTGGCATCTATTTCAACAGGCAGGGTTATGAAGCTGAACAGAGTTGTCATTGCAAACAATACTATTCCTGCTAATAAAAGGGCGGGAAAAACATTGATTAATAATATACCTGCCAGCAATATCCATTGTACTATATTGGAACTGAAACTAACTACAGGCACTAAAGCAGTTCTCATCTGTAGAAATGAATAAGCTTTAGCGTGCTGTACAGCGTGACCGCATTCGTGAGCGGCTACTGCTGCTGCTGACACATTTCTGCCACTATATACATCAGGACTTAGATTTACTGTTTTTTTGGCAGGATTATAATGGTCTGTCAGTTGTCCTCCAACAGAAACTACATCCACATCCATTATTCCGTTATCCCGTAACATCTTTTCAGCTACTTCTTTCCCGCTAATATTATTGTTTAAGGCTACTTTTGAATACTTGTTGAATTTAGATTTAAGCCTGCTGGAAACAAGCCAGCTTAAAAGCATAAACACTCCAAAAATTATAAAATACATAAGTTTATTGTTTTAAAAGTTCATAAATGTATATCAAATATCTTGCCAGCTTTTTATTATTTTGTAGTTTTTGTTGCAAAAAAGTCATATAATAACCTGACAGTTATACCTGTAGCTTGTGAGCCCCAGTAATTAAAATTTTTGTCTATAAAAGCAGGTCCTGCAATATCAAGATGTATATATGGATAATCAGTAAATTTTTCGAGAAACTTTCCTGCTGTAATCATCCCTGCATCCCTTTCTCCTACGTTTTTTAAGTCAGCTACCTGCGACTTTATTGATTCGGCGTATTCGTCCCAGAAAGGGAATTCAACCACTCGTTCAAAAACTTTCTCACCTGAAGTCTGTAATTTGCAAAATTCATTATCTGCTTCTTTATTATGCATTCCTACTATGCCATAAATTCCGATTGCTATTGAAGCAGAGCCTGTCAAAGTGGCAATGTCAATTACAAGCTCAGGCTTAAATTTCTTAGCATAACTAAGTGCGTCTGCAAGTATTAGTCTGCCTTCGGCATCTGTATTCATTACTTCCACTGTAATGCCATTGTGCATAGTTATAACGTCGCCAGGCACGAGGGAATTGCCGTTTAAACGATTATCGGTTATGGGTATTAATCCTATAACAGAAACAGGTAATTTAGCTTTGGAAATGGCGTAAATTGATGATACAACTGCAGCGGCGCCTGACATATCGCATTTCATATCTTCCATATATTTCCCTGTCTTTATGTTAATTCCGCCTGTATCAAACATTATTCCTTTACCAACAAGTAAATATGGTTTTTTATTTATTGCTTTGGATGGAGTCCAATTCAAGATAAGAAAAACAGGCGGGTCAATACTACCTTTATTGACGCCAAGTAAGCCGCCCATTTTCAATGCTTCTATCTTTTGTTTATTTAATATTTCTAAGGAGAAACCTCCATCTTTTGATAGATTTTGAACTATTTTAGGAAAATTATTAGAATTAAGAGCCGAAACAGGCTCATTAATCATATCCCTGCATTTGAATACGGATTCAGTCAGTATATTCAGTTCATCTGTTTCAGAGTTCTTTAATTTCTCAGAATAAATAAATATTTTTTTCAATGTAACCTGCTCCTTGTCGTCTTTACCTGTTTTATATTTGTTAAATCTATAACAGCTTCAAGCTAAACCTTCGTCAAACGCAAGCGATAACTCAGGCTTATTAATATAATCGTTAATTATTATTGATTCAATTTTATATTTATTTAATGATGCCTTGTGTTTG
>JAGODS010000064.1 GCA_017998135.1 Bacteroidales bacterium | reverse complement strand
AATAATAATTAAACATCCCAGTTACATAAACATTTCCTTCTAAATCAATAGCTAATGCTCTTGCCCGAGAAAACCCCGAACCAGAATCATACTCAGTAGTTTTAGCCCATAATGCTTTTCCCTCAGGAGAAAATTTAACTATATATATTTGTGATTTATCTCCATAAGCTTTTAATTCAATAGAATCAAATTTAATTATTCCGCCAAAATCACCACAGGCATAGATATTACCATCTTTATCGCTTTTACAATTAGACAACGAAGCAGCTTTAAAATGCTTCACACTAAGCCAATCAGGCGCTTGTGCGAGTGATAAGTTATAAGTTATAAATGATAAGAGAAAAACAAATACTATTATTATTTTTGATTTCATTGTGTGAGAATTTATATTATTAATATTAAAACTAATACAGTCCTAAGAGATAAAAGGTATAAAGGAGCTAAGCTTTTTGTAAAAGCTTAGCTCCTATTGGTTTTAGAATTTGATAAATTTGCGGGTGGTGGTGGAGTTGGAGGATTGGATGCGGGTGAGGTAGAGACCTGGGGGAAAAGAGCGGGTGTTAATGGTGAGAGTAGCTTGGGTTTGTGCATTTTGAGGGCTTTGGGTTTGTGTGTTATAGGTGGTTTGGGTTTGGAAGATTGCTGTGCCGTGGATATCGTAAACGGTGATTAAATGTTTCACATTTCCAAAATGTGAAACATTAATATATAGCTCGTCGGTACAGGGATTGGGATATAAGAGTAAGTCGGTTTTAGTCTCGGGGGCGCTTTTGATAGTGGTAAATAGCGAGGGGGCTAATTTGGCGATAAAACCTTGTTTATTATTTTGTAGTAATACTATAGTATCAAATAATAATTCCGAAACAGTAAATTCACCGGCAGAATAAATATTTCCGATTTTATCGCAATGAATAGATCTTAATCTTTCTGCTCCCTTTACACTTTTAACCCAAATAAAATTCCCGCTTGAATCATATTTTGTAATAAAATTTCCCTTAGAACCTGATATATTTATAGTATCATAAATAAAAGGTTGTTTAGTAAACCAACCTCCAATATATACATTGTCTAAACTATCAGTTGTAACAGGTAAAACATAAGCATATTTACCTTTAGTGGCGGTTTTTGCCCATTTTATATCCCCCCCGGGCGAATATTTTGCTGTAAACATCTTGCTATGTTCTCTAAATAAAGTATCTTTATTCATAATTAAAGTATCCTTCATAAATTCGCCGCAAACAATAGAATTTCCTTTGCTATCAGTAGTAACTGAATAGGTTTCAATTCCATATTTATTATTCATCCATAACAATTTACCTTCTGAATTAAACTTAACTAATAACATATCCCTTGAATTTGAAAGAGGAAAAATATCATTTTCTATTTTAACAGATTTTGATAAAGAGTGTCCTGTAATATAAACATTATTTTTATTATCAGTTGCAACACCATAAGATAAATCGAAGTCATTACCATTAATAGCTTTAGCCCAAAGGGCTTTACCATTTGTATTATATTTAGCAATAAATATTTCAGGATACATCCCTTGGCAACTATTTTGATAAGCATTAATCGTTAAAGTATCAAATTTTATGCTTTTTGCAGTAAAATTACCAGTAAAAAAAATATTGCCTTCTGTATCAGAATCTATAGCCCAAGATTCAATATAGCCACATTCTCCGCCTGCGCTTGTAGCCCAGATAAGTTCTCCGTCCGAACTATATTTTACTATAAAAGCATCTGCGGTTTCCAGAGGATTGCCTTTAACTGTTAGTTTGTATTTACCAAATTTACAATAATAATTAAACATTCCAGTTACATAAACATTTCCTTCTAAATCAATAGCTAATGCTCTTGCCCGAGAAAACCCCGAACCAGAATCATACTCAGTAGTTTTAGCCCATAATGCTTTACCCTCAGGAGAAAATTTAACTATATACATTTGTGATTTATCTCCATTAACTTTTAATTCAATAGAGTCAAATTTAATTGTACCTCCAAAATCACCACAGGCATAGATATCCCCATCCTTATCTGTTGAAAGGCAATAAATATAAGTAGAAAAATTTTTAGCCCAAAGCCAGGAAGGAGCTTGAGCGAATGATAAGTTATAAGTTATAAATGAAAAGATAAGAGTGATTATAAGAATATTTTTTTGTTTCATTGGATATATATTAAGATTTTTAATAAAGATTTAATAAAGAACTTACCCGATATCAAAAGATACCGGGTAAGTCTGATAGCAAAATTAATAAGATTTATTCAATGTAATTTTTTTTAACGTAAACATCATATAATAAAAATCTGGGATTAGGAGCTAAGCTTTTTGAAAAAGCTTAGCTCCTATTGGTTTTTAGAATTTGATGAATTTGCGGGTGGTGGTGGAGTTGGGGGATTGGATGCGGATGAGATAGAGACCTGGCGAAAAGGAGCGGGTGTTGATGGTGATAGTGGTTTGTGCGTTTTTAGAGGTTTGGGTTTGTGCGTTATAGAGGCTTTGGGTTTGATAGATTGCTTTGCCGTGGATGTCATAAACAGTGATTAAATGTTTCACATTTTTGAAATGTGAAACATTAATTGTGAGTTCTTCGGTGCAAGGATTGGGATATAAGAGTAAGTCGGTTTTAGACTCGGGGGTGTTTTTGATAGTAGTAATGAGTGAAGGGGCTAATTTGGCGATAAATTTAGATATTCCTTTTTGGGCAATTTTTATAGTGTCAAAGTTGACAGTATCTGTAAATTGCCCTGCTAAATAAATATTACCAAAATAATCACAATGTAAAGATCTAATAAATCCATCAGTTTCAACACATTTCACCCAGTTAAAGTTCCCGCTTGAATCATATTTGGTAATAAATAATCCTTTATCACAAGGGACTGTAACAGTATCATAGGCAAAAGGTTGTTTGTTAAACCAACCGCCTATATAAACATTATCTAAGCTATCAATTGTTACTGAATAACCTGCAATAGCTGCATTCTGACTTGCAGCCCTGCCCCATATTCTATTTCCACCAGAGTCATATTTCAAAACGCAAGCATTGAAATTCGTTTTACTATCTAAGGTATCTTTACCAAATATTAATTCTGTACTTAAAATACCAATAATATAACAATTATCTTTACTATCTGTTGCAGCATAAATTGCATTAGAATTAGTATTTTCAGTTTTAGCCCACAAAGTTTTACCTTTAGAATTAAATTTAGCTATGTAAAGTTGTTCTCCCTTTGTTTTTGTTAGAGTAATAGTATCAAAAGAAATATAATCGGCACCAAAATAACCTGTAAGGAAAACATTATCTTTTTTATCAACAGCCACACCATGCGCCCAATCCAAATCGTCATTACCACCTGTGTTTTTTGCCCATAAAGCTTTGCCATCAGCGCTATATTTAGCAATAAATAAAGCTTGTCCTATACTGCCGCAGGCAGTAGAAGCTTTATTCAACCTGATAGTATCTAATAAAACATATTGGGCCTGGAAATAACCTGCAATATAAAGATCGCCTTTGGAATCAGCAGTAGCAGCAAAAGCATCAGTATAACCGCAAGCCCCACCCACGCTTGAAGCCCAGATTACTTCCCCATCTTTATTATATTTGACAATAAAAACATCAGCTTGCATATAATCTTTAACTATCAGTTTATAATTTCCAAATTGACAGTCTGGATAATTAAATTGACCTGTTACATATATATTACCATCTAAATTAATAGCTATTGCTCTTGCTAAACTTGCTCCAGAATTAAATTCAGTAGTTCTTGCCCATATTGTTTTACCTGTAGGAGAAAATTTAACTATAAACATATATGAATTACCTCCATAGGCTTTTAATACTATGGTATCAAATTGAATTGTCCCGCTAAAAGAACCGCAGGCGTATAAATTGCCATCTTTATCAGTTTTGCAATTATTAAGTGTAGCATTTTGAAAATGCTTTACACTTAACCAAGCAGGCGCTTGAGCAAGTGATGAGTTATAAGTTATAAAAGATAAGAGAAAAACAAATACTATTATTATTTTTGATTTCATTGTGTAAAAATTTTAGTTGTTAACAAAAAAACTAATACAGTCCTTAGATATAAAAAGTATAAAGGAGCTAAGCTTTTTGGAAAAGCTTAGCTCCTGTTGGTTTTAGAATTTGATGAATTTGCGGGTGGTGGTGGAGTTGGGGGATTGGATGCGGGTGAGGTAGAGACCTGGCGGGAAGGAGCGGGTGTTGATGGTGATAGTGGTCTGAGCGTTATGAGAGGTTTGGGTTTGTGTATTTTGGATGCTTTGGGTTTGATAGATTGCTGTGCCGTGGATGTCGTAAACGGTGATTAAATGTTTCACATTTTGGAAATGTGAAACATTAATTGTGAGTTCGTCTGTGCAGGGATTGGGATATAAGAGTAAGTCGGTTTTAGATTCGGGGGCGCTTTTGATAGTAGTAAATAGCGAGGGGGCTAATTTGGCGATAAATTGCGAAGTTCCGTTTTTTTGAGTAATTGCAATAGTATCAAAGCTAATTAAAGTATCAGTATAATAGCCCGCCATATAAATATTTCCAAATTTATCGCAATGCAAAGCCCTGATTTTTCCATGACCTTCAACACATTTTACCCAGTTAAATTTCCCGCTTGAATCATATTTGGTGATAAATAACCCAGTATCACAAGGAACGATATTAGTGTCATAAATAAAGGGTTGTTTGGTAAACCAACCTCCAATATATACATTGTCTAAGCTATCAGTTGTAACAGGTAAAACATAAGCATATTTACCTTTAGTGGCGGTTTTTGCCCATTTTATATCTCCCCCGGGCGAATATTTTGCTGTAAACATCTTGCTATGTTCTCTAAATAAAGTATCTTTATTCATAATTAAAGTATCCTTCATAAATTCGCCGCAAACAATAGAATTTCCTTTGCTATCAGTAGAAACTGAATAGGTTTCAATTCCATATTTATTATTCATCCATAACAATTTACCTTCTGAATTAAATTTTACTAATAACATATCTCTTGAATTAGACAAAGATATATTAATATTGCCTATAGATAAAGATTTTGAATTTGAGTATCCTGTAATAAAAACATTGTTATCCTTATCAGTAGCTATTCCATAAGCCCAATCAAAGTCATTACCATTAATAGCTTTAGCCCAAAGGGCTTTACCATTTGTATTATATTTAGCAATAAATATTTCAGGATACATCCCTTGGCAACTATTTTGATAAGCATTAATCGTTAAAGTATCAAATTTTATGCTTTTTGCAGTAAAAACACCAGTAAAAAAAATATTGCCTTCTGTATCAGAATCTATAGCCCAAGGTTCAATATAGCCACATTTTCCGCCTGCGCTTGTAGCCCAGATAAGTTCACCATCAGGATTATACTTAACAATAAATAAATCCATACCTTCTAAAGGATCAATAATTTTAAAACTATATTTTCCGAATTGACAACCAGGTGCATTAAATTTACCTATAACATAAATATTTCCATAATTATCAACTGTTATAGATTTTGCTGTAGTAATACCAGAGTCAGCAGTCTTTGTCCATAAAATCTTCCCTTCTTGAGTGAATTTGGTAATAAACATAGAACTTATACCACCGCAAACATAAAAATTTCCTACTTTGTCAGTTGTAATACTATAAATAGAAGTAGGATAATTTTTAGCCCAAAGCCAATTAGGTGCTTGTGCGAGTGATAAGTTATAAGTTATAAATGATAAAAGAAAAACAAATACTATTATTATTTTTAATTTCATTGTGTAAAAATTTTAGTTGTTAATAAATAAACTAATACAGTCCTTAGAGATAAAAGACTGTATTAGTAAAAGCAAAATTAATTAAATTTATTTAATATAAATTTTTTGAGTGTAAACTTTGTCAGCAGTAAGCAGTTTGACAACATAAAAGCCTGTAGATTGATTAAATAAAGTTATCATAAGTCAAAAATTTAAAATTAATTAGTGTGCATCCATAAACTAAAAAAAATAAAAATCATTTACCGCAAAGCCCTCAAAGTTAATCGCAAAGTAACGCAAAGAAAATTCAAAACCTACTTTATGGATGCACACTAATTAGTGTGCATCCATAAACTAAAAAAAATAAAAATCATTTACCGCAAAGCCCTCAAAGTCAATCGCAAAGAAACGCAAAGGAAATTCAAAACCACTTTATGGATGGGCACTAATAAATAAAAAATTAAAGGCTATTAACCCAAAGCCTTGGGGGTGGGGTTTGTATATTTATTACAGTTTTACTTGTCTTTACGATAAGTCTGTTAAAAAGATGACGGATTTTATCATATAATTTGATTTAGTTAATGCCTACTCATTTTAATCAGCTTTTCGGCAACCGCTGTTTTATTCAACCTCACCCCAACCCTCTCCTTATCTAAGGAGAGGGGGGAGGAGGGAGTTTATTTTATCTTTGGTATATTTCTGTGATTACTTTAACAGGGTCGGATTCAACGCCTGTTGGTTTATCTTTGTAAATGTAAACAAGTTTATAATATCTGGTTTCGGGTTTATTAGTAAGGTTAAAGCGGGTGTCTTCCCAGGGCGAGCGGTAGTCGGTATCTAATTTTTCCCATATAAGTTCGGGCATTTCGGCAATCTTCAATCCAGATGCGTCGTCAGCGGCGTTAGCGGCGTTAGTCTGCGTTTCGTCGCTGATGACGTCGCGAGCTAAAATGCGTTTGGCGCACCAGATTTCCACTCCGTCCATAGGTCCTTTAACCCAGTCTATAATAACCTTTGTCAAGGTTGCAATAATGTTGCTTACTACGGGTTTCATTGTGTAAGGGTCAAATGTAAGTACAGCTCCTTCAATGCCTAAGTCTTCGCCAATGGCGTTATTGTAAGCGGGTTTAGATTTAATCATTCTCACTAATCTGCGAAACTCAGTGACAGTTAGTTTTTTAGCAAGGTCTTTTGCCTGGGCTGCCGCCTGAGCAGCATTTTGTTTGACAGATAAGTCTTCAAGAGCCGCAAAGAATGAGACAATGAAGGCGAATAGCGGGGCTAAATCGTCGTCAGTTAGACCTAATTGGGTTTTTACAGGTTCTATCCTCAGTTGAAAAACCCTAAACTGTTCTTTTAACAATGCATCCTGATGCATTACGTAATCCTGTTTACTCATAAAAATAAAAATTTAAGTTTATAAAATAAGTATTATTAATATATAGATTATTTGCAAAGTAGAAAAGCAGTATAAGATTGGTTTGCGGGGTTGAATTAGACCATAAAAAGGGGGGGGGTAAGCCCGGACAGGCGTCTATATTTTAGCTGTAGGCGTTCACAGGTTAAGTTTTTGAGATTTAACTGAACTGTGTGGAGACTAAACTGACCTGTGTGGTCGCTCACAGGACTTCTGTGGTCACTCACAGAGGTTCTATGGTCGTTATAGAGGCTATGTGGTTGGCCACAGTCGTTCTGTGGTTGGGCATAGTAACTATAGAGGGGGCAAAATAAGTTCTGTGAATGCCCACACAACTGCGTCGAATCCGAACAGAGTTCGTAAAAATGCCAAGAAAATAGCTGTGAATGCCCACAGAGGTTTTTTGAATACCTAAAGAGTTTTTGTGGTCGGTTACAGAGGAATTTTGAATATCCACGCAACTTCAGTGAATGAGCATATATTACTGGTGAATATTCATAAATATACTGTGAGCAGTCAGGGGATATAAAAGTAAAATTAGAGGTTAGATTTTGGTTGGGAGTCGGTTTTAATGTTTCACATTTTTCAAATGTGAAACATTTAGAGGAGGAATTATTTAGAAGATATTCTCTCTCTCTCTCTCTCTCTCTCTCTCTACGTAATCAAGTGTTTCAGAGGGTCTGACAAAATTGTAATATGTTGAACTGTTTGTAAACATATTTTATCATAATTGAGAGCAAAATTAATAAATTTTTTGAAATAGGTAGTTTTTTGTTAAAATATTTCATATATTTTTTTTTGACATATATAATAATATGAATATGTGAGGTGTTATGAAGAAAATAATAATAGAGTAAAAATTTATTAAGCCTTAATTTAAAAACCGCTAAAGCGGTTAGGAAGAGAGGAGGAAGAGCATTGTAAACACCACAATAAATTGTGGTGTTAATCTCAAAAACATTACAATAAATTATGCGCAATATTATATAATTTTAAAAGTGCTTATGAGGCCGCTTCGCTTAGTTGTGGTGTTAATCTCAAAAATATAGAGGAATGACAAAAGTTAATATATTGTAACTACTCAGCAGTGAAATTTTAAAGTTTATATATATTGTCTGAACGGAAACGTTATATTTCTTTATTAATATAGAATTACAGCAAATTTGTCTGTTGAATAAAATTTTATGAACCTTAATATAACTAAATTTATTACACAGAGAACCACAGAGAAGGCACAGAGAACCACAGAGAAAAAAGTAAGTTTCAAAGACAAAGAACTGTTTAATATCTTATTATATATACGTTTAATAGTTTTCGTTCAAACACTATATAGTAAAAACCTTAGTATAAGCAATGAAAGAAACAAAATCTACCTTATTACCTTATTTATTAACATCTATACAGCAAAATAAGCTAATAAGGTTGATATATAGGGTATTTAAAGTTTTATACTAAGGTTAAAAAAATTTTGAAACCTTTATTATTTATTATTAATCAGCTGCTGAGTAGTTACCATTTTTTTTCATTTTTATTTTTTATTCTTCAAACAGGATTGATAAAAAATTATTATTTTTGTATTTTGAATTTTTATGAAATTTATAGAAGGTTTAAAAAATATAATTATAATATTAATGGCATTTAATTATTCAAATTGCAACTCACAGCACAGCAGCCGCCTTCCTGCCGGGGAGGACAGGGCAGCCGCAGTAGCGGGACAATTTTATCCTTCAGATAGCAGGCAACTTGAGAATAAGCTCGACAGTTTGTTTGCCTTATCTAAAGCTGAAGTAAATAAAAATAATACTGTAGCAATAATAGCACCGCATGCGGGATATGTCTTTTCGGGCAAAGTAGCGGCATCAGCCTTTAATCAGATAGCTCAGGATAAGAATTATGATAATATTTTTATTCTTGCTTCAAGTCATAGAAATTATTATGACGGGGCGTCTATATACAGTAAAGGAGATTTTATAATTCCAAGCGGGACGGTACAAGTAAACCGTAAACTTGCCGAAAGTTTAAAAAAACAATATAACGTACTGAACTTTGATGAAAATTATCATAAAAATGAGCATAGCCTTGAGGTGCAATTGCCTTTTATTCATAAAAAGATGAAAAAGGCATATAAGATAGTTCCTATATTAATAGGTACAGACAATCCATCTACCTGTAAGCAAATAGCCGAAGCGCTTTCTCCATATTTTAACAATCGCAATCTTTTTGTAGTAAGCACAGATTTTTCGCATTATCCTTCATATTCTGATGCTAATTATATAGATAAAATAACTGCTGATGCGATTTTATCCAATTCATCAATAAAATTGCTAAATACACTTAATGAGAATAAGACAAAAAATATTAATGGGTTATCAACTTCGCTCTGCGGCTGGACTTCGGTATTAACTTTGTTATATATAACAGAAAAAATGCAAGATGTAAAATACAATCATATATTATATCAAAATTCTGGAGATGTCAAAGAAGGGGGTAAAGAGGGCGTTGTCGGCTATCATTCAATAGCAGTAACTATAAAAGATGATGACTTTAAGATAAGCAACGAAGACAAAAAAGCCTTACTTAAAGTAGCAAGAACAACAATTGAAAAATATATAAAAGAAGGCAAAACGCCTGATTTTAACAAGGAGGCATTCTCAGACAAACTGTCCCTGCATCAGGGCGCCTTTGTAACTCTCCACAAAGACGGGCAGTTGAGAGGTTGTATAGGAAAATTTAAAGCGGATATACCTCTTTATCTTGTGGTCAGGGATATGGCTATTGCTGCAGCTACCGAGGATACCAGATTTAACCCTGTTACAAAAGAAGAAATACCAAAAATTGAAATAGAAATATCTGTACTTTCGCCAATGAAAAAAATAAATTCAATAGATGAAATAATATTGGGAAAACACGGAATATATATTAAAAAAGGATATAATGGCGGAACATTTCTGCCTCAGGTAGCCACAGAAACAGGCTGGAGTAAAGAAGAATTTCTCGGACACTGTGCAAGAGACAAAGCGGGAATTGGTTGGGACGGCTGGAAGGATAAAGACACTGAAATCTTTATTTATTCAGCTATTGTTTTTGGCGAGTAATAGGCTTTAGCGGGTAGCGGGTAGCGGGTAACGGGTAGCGGGTAGCGGGTAATGGGTAGCGGGTAGCGGGTAGCGAGTAGCGGGTAGCGGGTAGCGGGTAGCGAGTAGCGGGTAGCGAGTAGCGGGTAGCGAGTAGCGGGTAAATTAGACTAAGCGAGGACGCTTCGCCTAACGGTAGCGGGTATTTTTAATCTATATGAATAAATCATTTTTTATAGCTAAGGGGTTTGCAAAACCTGTTAGCTTTAAGTATAACAAGAAAAAATTATATCAAATAAACTAACG
>JAGODS010000063.1 GCA_017998135.1 Bacteroidales bacterium | reverse complement strand
AGATAAATCAAAGTTCACAAAGTCTTGATTTTATTGTGTTCTTAGTGGTAGTCCTTTGTGCTCTTTGTGTTAAAAAATTAGTATTTAGAGATGCCCTAAAGATTAATTTAATAGTATTACTATTACTACTTTTGAACAATCTACACCCCTGCACTGTTGCGATAATTTCGGGCAAAGTTACCAAAGACGGTAGACCTTTATTATGGAAACAAAGAGACTCAGATTCTTTAAATAATAAACTAAAATATTTCTTTGATGGCAACTATAATTATATAGGTTTGATTAATTCATCTGATAGCCAGGGTAAGGAGATTTGGGCAGGCACAAATAGTGCAGGATTTTCAATAATGAATTCTGCTTCATATAACCTTAATCTTGGTGATACTTCAAAAATTAAAGACAGAGAAGGAATAATTATGAAGTTAGCACTTCAAAGCTGCTCTAAACTTTCTGATTTTGAGACTCTACTTGATAAACTAATAAAACCAATGGGCTTGGAAGCTAATTTCGGTATAATTGACAGTTATGGAGGTTGCGCTTTTTACGAAGTCAGTAATTATAAATACACTAAATTTGATGCCAATGACCCTGCTATAGCTCCTTTTGGTTATATTATAAGAACCAATTTCTCTTTTACCGGCAAAGCTGGCGATGGTTATGGACATATTAGATACAGAACTGCAGAAGAACTTTTCTATCAGGCTGCGCTTACAGACGAATTAAATCCCGAATTTATATTGCAGAAAGCAAGCAGATCTACTTACAATTCATTAACAAAAACTGATTTATGTGTTTCAGCCAAAAACAATGAGCTAAACCCTGAAACTTTTATTAATACTGATGATTATATTGTAAGATATAATTCATCTTCTACATATCTCGTAAAGGGTTGGAAAAAAGGAGACGATAAAAAACAGACTTTAATTTGGTTTATACCGGGTTACGCGTTTTGTTCGGTAGTAATACCAATTTGGTATGAAACAAAAGTCGCTTTACCTGAAGTTATTAGTGGTAATAAACAAAACAGCAATTCATTAATTTGCGATTTCTCGCTGAAATTAAAACAAAAATGTTACCCGCTTAATTTTCCCGGCGGATATAAATATCTTAATTTAAAACCCCTTTTTAATAACAATACAGGAATATTTCAACGTATTATTGCTATAGAAGAAATTATAAATAAAGAAACTAAAATTAAAACCGAACAATTCGAAAAAACAGGAATTACTGAAAAAGAACTAAAAGATTTTTATAAATTCATAGATAATATTATAATTTCTGAATATAGCAAACTGCTTACAAATAATTGATAATTAGCGTGCTTCAACAAAATCAAAAACTAATTAGTGCAAATCCCTAAACTCATTTATTCTTTCTCTATGAATCTTTTGAAAAGGTTAGAGTGAGGTATATCAGCTCTTTGTGCTCATATTTATGCACTATGCAGGATAAGATTTTTAAATACCAGACTTAAAAGATACACCCTAATTAAAGATATAAACAACTTTCTCACCACAAAAAATGATAGATAAAAGAATTATAGATTTTATTAAAGAACACCATATTTTAACACTGGCTACTGCAAATAAAAACCAACCATATACCTCCACCTGTTTTTATGTTTACGTAGAAGAAAAGAATTTATTTATTTTCACATCAGACTATGATACAAAACATATTAAAGATATTGAAAATAATAAAAACGTTGCACTTGCTATCGCTCTTGAAACCAAAATAACAGGTAAAATTCGCGGTCTGCAAATTACAGGTACTATCAAAGAACTTATTCAGGATGAATATACTGAAGCACGTAAAATATATATTACTCAATTTCCAATTGCAATACTTACTAAAAGTCCTCTTTGGGCAGTTGAACCTGATTTTATTAAAATGACTGATAACAGACTTGGCTTTGGTAAAAAAATTATCTGGTACAAATAAAATGTTTAATATTATAAATTTGTTAAAATTTGTTAAAACATTAGTTTTGTATTTATTTTATTTTAATTTTGCAAACTTTTATATATAAATATATTTTTTATATATGTATTGGACGCTTGAAATGGCTTCAAAATTAGAAGATGCTCCATGGCCAGCTACAAAAGAGGAGCTCATTGACTATGCTAAAAGAACTTGTAAACCGCCTGAAATTATTCAAAACTTAGAAGAAATTGAAGACGAAGAAGAGATTTTTGAAAGTATAGAAGATATCTGGCCTGACTATCCGACTAAGGATGATTTCTTCTTTCAGGAAGATGAATATTAAAGGTGTCATTTGTTCTTTAGTTCATAGATTTTTTCTATGAACTAAGGACAATGATAAATTGTAAAGTCTCTAAAAAATATTGTAAATAGGATCAAATTAGCAAATTAGCAGATTAGCCAATTAGCAGATTAACAAATTAGCAAATTAGCAAAAGTAGTATGTTTACATTAGTTAAAATAAAAATACCTTTAAAATAATTAAAAAGTATAATTTTGCCTTTCTATTATTTGATATTTATATTATGAATTTTCTAAAGAAATTTTTCGGTAATAAATCAGACAGGGATATTAAAGAGATTATGCCTTATGTTAATAAAATTAAGGAAGTTGAACCTAAGATACAAAAATTAAACAATGACGAACTCAGAGCCAAAACTTTTGAGTTTAAAAAGTATATTAATGATTATATTGCCGTTGAAAATGATGAAATAAATGAACTGAAAAATAAAATTGCCCCTAAAGATGAGTCGGAATTAAGTATAGATGAAAAAGAAAATATCTATAAAAAAATTGACAGCATCGAAAAAGAATTAATTAAAAAAATAGAAAAGGCACTTAACGATATCCTTCCGGAAGCCTTTTCTGTTATTAAGGAAACCGCCCGCAGGTTTAAAGAAAATGAAGAAGTTATCGTTACTGCTTCTGAGATGGACAAAAACCTTGCTGCCAAAAGAGAAAGCATTAACATTAACGGAAATTATGCTCATTGGAAAAACAAATGGATGGCAGGCGGAAATCTGATTACCTGGGATATGGTTCATTATGATGTTCAGCTTATCGGGGGTATTGTTTTGCATCAGGGTAAAATTGCCGAAATGGCTACTGGCGAAGGAAAAACACTTGTCGCTACTCTCCCTGTTTATCTTAATGCTTTGCCTGGAAAAGGCGTTCATATTGTTACTGTAAATGATTACCTCGCCCGTCGTGATAGCGAATGGATGGGTACTCTCTACGAATTTCTCGGTCTTTCTGTGGATTGTATTGACAAACACGAACCTAACTCGGAAGCGCGCAAAAAAGCTTACCTCGCTGATATTACCTTTGGTACAAACAGTGAATTCGGTTTTGATTATCTCAGGGATAATATGTCCCGCAACATTGATGAATTAGTTCAACGTAAACATAATTATACTATCGTTGACGAAGTTGATTCTGTTTTAATTGATGATGCCAGAACTCCTTTAATCATTTCAGGTCCAACTCCTAAAGGCGATGTACATGAATTCCATAACCTTAAACCTAAAGTTGAAAAATTAATTAATGCTCAAAAAAATCTTGTTAATAATCTCCTTGCTTCAGTTAAAAATATTTCTAAAGAGCAAGCTAATAATACGGATAATGATAAAAAATTAGGCGAAGCTTTACTCAGATGTCACAGAGGGCTTCCCAAAAACAAAGCTCTAATCAAAATATTAAGCGAACAGGGTATGCGTAGTTTACTCCTAAAAACTGAAAACTTCTACTTGCAGGAACAGGAAAAAAATATGCATATAATTGATGATGAGCTTTATTTCATTATTGATGAAAAAAACAATTCAGTTGAATTAAAAGAGAAAGGATATGAATTACTTACATCGGCTACAGAAACTGCTGACCTTTTTATACTACCTGATGTAGGCTCCCAAATCGCGGAATTAGAAAAACAAAATCTTACTCCTGCTGAAAAAATGGAAAAGAAAACCGAAATTCTTCGCGATTTTTCTACTAAATCGGAACTAGTTCACTCTATGCACCAACTTATCAAAGCCTATACTTTATTTGATAAAGAAGTAGAATATATTGTAGCCGATAATAAAGTTCTTATTGTTGATGAACAAACAGGACGTGTACTTGACGGCAGACGCTATTCTGATGGACTTCACCAGGCTATTGAAGCCAAGGAGAATGTTAAAGTTGAAGCTGTTACTCAAACTTACGCTACTGTAACTCTTCAGAATTATTTTCGTATGTATTCCAAATTGGCTGGTATGACCGGTACTGCAGAAACGGAAGCAGGCGAATTATGGGATATTTACAAATTAGATGTTGTTGTTATTCCTACAAATCTTCCTGTTACAAGAAAAGATATGGAAGACCTTGTATTCAAAACAAAAAGAGAAAAATATAATGCTGTTATTGAAACTATTGTTAAACTTGTTGAAGAACAGCGCCCTGTATTAGTTGGAACTACTTCAGTTGAAATATCAGAATTATTAAGCAAAATGCTTAATCTAAGAAAAATAAAACATAATGTTTTAAATGCAAAATTACATCAGAGGGAAGCACAGGTTGTACTTGAAGCCGGTATTGCCGGAAATGTAACTATTGCAACCAATATGGCAGGTAGAGGTACTGACATTAAATTGGGAAAAGGTGTTAAAGAAGCAGGTGGATTAGCTATTATAGGAACCGAAAGACACGAATCAAGACGAGTTGACAGACAGTTAAGAGGTCGTTCAGGCAGGCAAGGTGACCCGGGTACTTCTCAGTTTTTTGTTTCTCTTGAAGATGATCTGATGCGTTTATTCGGTTCTGAAAGAATCGCCAGAATAATGGACAGAATGGGAATTAAAGAAGGTGAAGTTATTCAGCATTCTATGATTACTAAATCTATTGAAAGGGCTCAAAAAAAAGTTGAAGAAAACAACTTTGGTATCAGAAAACGTTTGCTTGAATATGATGATGTAATGAACCAACAAAGAGAGGTTATATATACCAAAAGACGAAATGCCCTTTTTGGTGAAAGACTGGCAGTTGACCTTGCTAATACTCTTTATGATGTATGCGAAAACTTAGTAGAGCAGCACTTAGAAAATAATGACTTTGAAAGTTTTAAAATTGATTTGCTTAAGATATTACTTGATGATTCAACTATTAAAAAAGAAGATTTTGCTTCAGCTCAAAAAGATGAGTTATCACAACTACTTTTTAACAATGTTTACAATAACTACAAACAAAAGGCTAATTATATTGCATCCCAGGTTTACCCGGTTATCAAAGAAGTATATGAAAATGAAAACAGGCAATATGAATATATATCAATACCTGTAACAGACGGCATAATAACAATGCAAGCCCTTGTCAATATGAAAACCTCGTATGAAAATAAATGTAAAGACGTCTGGTTTATTATTGAAAAAAGCATAGTTTTAGCAATGATAGATGATGCCTGGAAAGAGCATCTGCGAGAGATGGACGACCTTAAACAATCAGTTCAGAGTGCTTCTTATGAACAGAAAGACCCTTTACTTATTTACAAACTTGAATCTTTTAATCTTTTTAAGACAATGGTTCTTAAAATAAATAAAGATTTAATCTCATTCCTTATTAAAGCACAATTACCTTTCAAATCTCCTGAAAAAATAAGAGAAGGTAAAGCACCTGAACGTACTGATATGAGCAGATTAAGAACAGGCAGAGAGGATAATGTACCTCAGGCACAAAAAACTCAGGAAGCTCAAATTACTCAACCTATTAAAGCAGAAAAGAAAACCGGTAGAAATGAACCCTGTCCCTGTGGAAGTGGAAAAAAATATAAACATTGCCATGGAATAGGAGAATAAGTACTTAGTACTTAGTATCTGGTATTGGGTATATATAGTTATTATATTAAGAATTTTTTTATGAATAAAGCTGATAATATTTTCCCAGATATAGTCAGAATGATTGACAGAGGGGCAAAAGAGAAGCTATTAAAGCAAAAAGCTATGGTAATATGGCTTACAGGCTTATCAGGTGCAGGTAAAACTACAATAGCTATTAATCTGGAAAAGGAGCTTTACCATAAAGGTTATTTAACGCAGATTTTAGACGGGGATAATATAAGAGGAGGCATCAATTCAGATTTAGACTTTAGCACTGCAGGCAGGTATGAAAATATAAGACGTATAGCAGAAATATCAAAATTATTAATTGATAGCGGAGTTATAGTTATTTGCTGTTTTATCAGTCCGACAAATTTACTAAGAAATATGGCGAAAAACATTATAGAAACTGATAATTATAAAGAAATCTTTATTAAATCTCCAATTGATGTTTGCGAAAAAAGAGATGTTAAAGGATTATATAAAAAAGTGAGAGAAGGAAAAATTAAACAATTTACCGGTATAGACGATATTTATGAAGAGCCGCAACAAGCTGATTTAATAATTGACAGTTCAAATATTACAATTGAAGAAAGCGTCAAAAAATTACTTGATTTTGTTTTACAAATTCAAGATTTAAATAAATAATATTAATATGCTAAAATATAATTTGAATCACTTATTGGAACTTGAATCTGAAAGCATTTACATAATTAGAGAGGTAGCAGCACAATTTGAAAGACCTGCTTTGCTATTTTCAGGTGGAAAAGATTCAATAGTTATGACCTGGCTGGCTGTCAAGGCTTTTCACCCTGCAAAAATTCCTTTTCCTCTTTTACATATAGATACAGGGCATAATTTCCCTGAAACAATTGAATTTAGAGATAAACTTATAAAAAGTTTAGGTTGCCGGCTCATTGTTGGCTCTGTTCAGGAATCTATTGATAAGGGCAGAGTGCAGGAAGAAAAAGGTATAAATGCAAGCAGAAATATTTTACAAACTGTTACATTGCTTGATGCTATTGCTGATAACAAATTGGATGCCTGCTTAGGAGGTGGCAGAAGAGACGAAGAAAAAGCAAGAGCTAAAGAAAGATTTTTCTCACATAGGGACGAATTCGGGCAATGGAACCCTAAAAACCAAAGACCCGAATTATGGAATCTTTTTAACGGCAGAAAATTGAAAGGCGAACATTTCAGAGTCTTCCCTTTAAGCAATTGGACTGAAATGGATATATGGCAATATATTCTTTCTTACAATATTGAAATGCCATCTTTATATTTTTCTCACTACAGAGATTGTATCAAAAGAGACGACGTCATTCTTGCTTATACTCCTTATTTAACCTTAGCTAATTATGAAAAACCTGAAAAAATGAAAATCAGGTTTCGCACAATTGGGGACGCTACCTGTACAGGCGCTACATTATCAGATTGTTCAACCGTTGAAGAAATAGTTGCAGAAGTAGCCGCTTTAAGAGTAACTGAAAGAGGAAGCAGGTCTGATGACAAACGCTCTGATACAGCAATGGAAGATAGAAAAAAAGAAGGATACTTTTAAATAATATTTTATTAAAGGGGTCTTCTAAAAACTAATAAAAATTTAACCTCACCCTTACCCTCTCCTAAAATTAGTAGAGGAAAAACGGAGTTTTTAGAGATGCCCTAAAAAAATCAACTGTTTTACATTAAATAAATAATAAAACCTTACAACATAATACAGTTTTATGAACGGAAATGGATATTTGGATATGGAGTTGCTGCGCTTTACAACTGCAGGGAGTGTTGATGACGGAAAAAGCACTTTAATAGGCAGATTGCTTTATGACAGCAAATCAATTTTTGAAGACCAATATGAAGCTATTAAACAAGCCAGTGAAAGAAGAGGAGAGAATTATATTAATCTCGCTTTACTAACAGACGGTTTAAGAGCTGAAAGAGAGCAAGGAATAACAATAGATGTCGCATATAGGTATTTTGCTACTCCCAAACGAAAATTTATCATAGCAGACACACCGGGACATATTCAATATACAAGGAATATGGTAACAGGGGCATCAACAGCCAATCTTGCAATTATATTAATAGATGCAAGAAAAGGAGTTATAGAACAAACTAAACGTCATAGTTTTATAGCATCTTTACTAAAAATACCTCATATTGTGATTTGTATTAATAAGATGGATTTGGTCGATTATAAACAGGAAGTATATAATAAAATAGTTCAAGACTTTAAAAATTTCGCTTCAAAACTTGAGGTCTTTGATATTCAATTCATTCCTATCAGCGCTTTATTTGGCGATAATATTGTTGATAAATCGGATAAGATGAATTGGTATAAAGGTTCTTCACTTCTTTATTTATTAGAAACAATACATATAGGCAGTGACGAAAACCTTGTGGACTGCCGTTTCCCTGTTCAATATGTTATACGCCCCAACAATAATGAATATCACGATTACCGAGGCTATGCAGGCAGAATAGCAGGGGGCATATTCAAAGCCGGAGATAAAATAATGGTATTGCCTTCAGGTTTCACTACTACAATAAAAAGTATAGATACTTATAACGGTCAGGTTGAAGAAGCTTTCCCTCCTATGTCCGTTACTATCAGGCTCAATGATGAGATAGATATAAGCCGTGGCGATATGCTCGTCAGGGAAACCAATATTCCTGCCGTTAGCCAGGATATTGAGATAATGCTTTGCTGGTTAAATGAAAAAAAATTGTTACTTAATGGTAAATATGCCATCAAACATACAACTAAAGAAGCCCGCTGTATTGTTAAAAATATAAGATATAAAGTTGACATTAATACCCTTCACAGGATAGAAAATAATCCGGAAATTGGTTTAAATGATATAGGAAGAGTTTCAATAAGGACAACTCAACCCCTGTTTTATGATAAATATAAAATAAACCGCAAAACAGGGAGTATTATACTTATTGATGAAGCGACAAATGAAACTGTCGGGGCTGGAATGATAATTTAGTATTTAGTATTAAGTATTGAGTATTGAGTATTGAGTATTGAATATTGGGTATTGGGTATTGGGTATTGAGTATAATACCTGTTACATCCTATCCCGTAGGGATTACATATTTGTAGAAATTGGGTATTGGGTATAATACCTGTTACATCCAATCCCGTAGGGATTACATATTTGTAGGATTAAATATTCCCCAAAATTCCAACCTATCCCTTTAGGGATTAAATATTTGTAGAAATTAGATATTGGGTATAATACCTGTTACATCCAATCCCGTAGGGATTACATATTTGTAGGATTAAATATTCCCCAAAATTCCAACCTATCCCTTTAGGGATTAAATATTTGTAGAAATTGGGTATTGGGTATAATACCTTTTACATCCAATCCCGTAGGGATTACATATTTGTAGGATTAAATATTCCCCAAAATTTCAACCTATCCCTTTAGGGATTAAATATTTGTAGAAATTGAGTATTGAGTATTGTGTATTGAGTAGATACAAAATACCCAAATACCAGGTATAAAGTACCCAATACCAAGTACCTATTTGTAGGTTTTTTAAATATCATTTATTCCGGTTTTGCAGAAATAAGGTTTCTAAAAAGTATTCGGATATAAACATTAGGATTAAAACCATAATTATCATAAGAACCGAGATTAATTTTTTTTACCGCCAAATTAGCTCCTGCATTTAAAATAAGAGTTTCGGTAAAAAGGACAAGGATGCCGCCGCCTGCCTGAATACCATAACCAATGCCATCATCACGTATTTTATAATATTCATTATACTGGTTAAGATAACTAAAAGACAGAGGAGGAATATTTATATTAGCTTCCTCTACCCTGGTATTATTAATATTAAAAGCAAATTCATAATAAGGTTTAAATTTTTTCACATCGCCAAACATTTTATACAATCCGAGATTTATATCAACCCTTGATTCTTTACCTGTTATATTACAAAACCTAAATTTATCGTTTGACAGATAGCCTGTAGGGGTATTTAATAACTCCAATTGAACAGCGTCCTGCGTTGTTAGTTTTGAATAATTAAAATCAACAAAAATTCCTGTATTACTGGTAAAGTTATATTGTGAATGAAAACCTATATTAAGAGCAATACTGTAATTCATATTTTTAGCAAGTTCTCTTATCTTAAAGTCATAACCGTTCAACGCATTTTCTCTTATTTGTTGATGAATACCCGAATATTGTGCAGCATAATTAAAAGTATCCATAATAACTTTAGACAAATCATTAGTACCGCTCCCATTATAATAATTAGCTGTTTTAGCATTAGGTATATAAACACCTATGTTAAACCCATATTGTAAGCCACGCAGGTAATATTTCATAGTGTCTTTCTTAGGTTTTAATAATTCTTTATTTTGTGCAACAAGCTGAAAATTAAAGATAATCAATATATAAACAACAATAAATCGCATTTTTTGAAATAATTTAATTAGCAAAAATAAACAAATTAAATAAAATGAATGAACAACTATGCCCTTATATTGAAAATATAAGTAATTTTACAGCCGAAATTTTTAAAATTATTACTATGAGAAATATCATTTATATTTTGATTGTTTTTATTATTATTTCTTGTAAATCAAATAATAAAAATGTTATAATAAAAGAAAAATGGAGCAAAGGAAATCCTAAATTAATAGTAGAATGGGTTAATGAGGCTGATAAATCTTATTACCAGACCGAATATTATGAAAATAAAGCAATAAAAAGCCGTTGTTT
>JAGODS010000062.1 GCA_017998135.1 Bacteroidales bacterium | reverse complement strand
GTTCTCAGGACAATAGCAAAAGTATTGTTGAAGACTTTGCCGTTAAGCACAGCAACGAAAATATCAGGCTGATAACTCAGCCCGCCAATATGGGCAAAGGCGCAGCTATACATAAAGGCATTGAAGCCGCCACCGGTGATTTCCTTATCATCCAGGACGCAGACCTTGAATACGACCCGCAGGAATTTAACCTTATGATAGAGCCAGTAATCAAAGGATTTGCAGATGTAGTTTATGGCTCCCGCTTTATGGGCGGAACACCTCACAGGGTCTTATTCTTCTGGCATACTATTGGTAATAAATTCCTGACTTTTCTCAGCAATGTGTTCTCAAATCTTAATCTGACAGATATGGAAACCTGCTATAAACTCTTTAAAAGCGATATTATTAAAAAAATCAAACTGAATGAAAAACGTTTCGGATTTGAACCGGAAATTACTCAAAAAATATCACGTATTAAAAACATAAGAATTTATGAAGTTGGTATCTCTTATTATGGAAGAACTTATGAAGAAGGTAAAAAAATCAACTGGAAAGATGGGTTTAGGGCTATTTACTGCATAGTAAAATATGGTATTTTCTATAAGTGATATACTTAATTCGGAAATAGCTATTAAATAAAACTTTATTTTATTCAAACTTCAGGTAAAAATCATCAACATAGAGCAGCATATTCCTTTCATTCCAAACATAAATTTTAAGAATATCAGCAGGGTTGATGCCAGCGGGAAAATTAACTGTTTTTTGGACATAAAACCAACGGTCGGGCTCGTTGATAAGTTTATCAAGCTCAAACCCTTCCCAGTATATAGACTTTTCACCTTCATCAATAGCAACAACAAGTTTGGCGCCTTTATTAATAAAATCGGGGTAATAAACCCATAAACCGACTACATAATTATTGAGTTTCTTTATTTTTATATTTTGTATTTCATTTTGATAACAAACAAAAAAAGAGTCGTTTTCATTAATTTTACCAGAAAAATCGTAAGAATGTGAATAGTCTTTTGAAACTTTACTCCAGTGAACTATGGCGGTATTTTCAAAATCATTACTATATGTGAAAGTTTTACCGGCAAAAGAGATAAAGCAAGATTTTTCAACAGTATCAATATATTCATCCCAAGACCATGTATCGCCGAAATAACATTCCTTGTAAGAAATTATCATCATAACATTATAATAAATAAAAATTAGCACAACTGCCACATATATATATTTAACAAATTTAAGTGCGGCACGTCCTAACTCACGCCCCAGAAAAGCCAAAGGAAAAACGAAAAACCCGTAAAAATCAACAAAAGAACGTTGCCCATAACTACATCCAAAATACCAATTATGCCACGAGCCACATAAATAGCTTATAAAAATGAATAAAAGCGCGAGCAAAACAGAATTTTTCATTCTTTTGAAAAGCATAAATATTATAGCAATAATAACAAGCAAAAGAAAAGGAGAATAAAGAAAAAGCCCGTTGTTAGGTGAAAACCAAACCTCCGCAAACTTAGGGGCATTCCAGTTAGAGAAGCCCTCGTTACCGTAAGAATAAAATATAAATTTACCTGAGAGGTAATACCAGTAAAGCGCCTGCGGAAGCAAAATAACGATAAATGCCCCTGCCAAAATTAACAAATAACGGACATTGAGCAAGGCGACCAACTTTTGCTTTAATCTTTTTATATTATAAATATCCCAAAATAATATCACTAAAACTATTATTATATTTGTAGGTCGAAGCAATACACTTATTGCTACAAATAAACTAATCATTGCAAATAACTTAATATTTTTAAAATTATCAGAAGCCAGCCTGTCATTCAGGTATATCAAAATACAAAACACTGAAAATGAGAAAACGTGGGACATTAGCGTTTCATCTATCCCATAATACAAAAGGTTTGTACCTGCCAACAGAGTAATTGTAGTAAAAAAACTAAGAGCCGCACTGAAATACTTGCTTAAAATCTTAAATAATAAATATAAACCCAGAACTAAATAAAAAACTGCACCTACATTCATCGCTTTATGATAAGGAGGTGAATAAGCATCTGCCTCATAGCGACTGACTTTGGCATAAAGATGAGCAGCAGCGAAAAATGGTAATTGGAGTAACGCTACACCACAGGTGTATTTTGTCCTTATCTTGTTATTACTCTCATCCAAATTAAAACCATTGCCTGTTCTGTCATCCATATCTTTTGGAAACTTATTCGCATCAAAGTTGTAAATTAACAAAGCAGGAAGATATACATAATAACCAGCTTTGTCAGCCCAAATCTCACTCCTGTAATTAAAATAACCTGTCTTGCTATGCCGCTGCATTGTAAAATAAAGCAGCAATATAAAAAGTAAACCGAAAAGCAGGTTGTATAAATTAAAATTACTTTTCTTTATAAACTTCATTTATAAAATATCTTAGATTTTTCTTTTAAAAACATAAACTTTAAACTCCTCACCCCACGAATACAAAGGCGCTGATGGTTCAAATACTTTTAATAGCACCAAATCCGGGTCTTCAATTAAAGATTTAAGAGGGAACTGCCCCTCATTAACGGCAAAATGCGCGTCCCATATAATTATCGCTTCCGCAGGCAAGCTTATTGATGGCTTTTCTTTATTAACAAACCACGCTTCCTCCCCCGTCTTTTTTTCATAAGGATTTATCTCAAAAGCCATAATAACAGAGGGATGAAAAAAGAAAACCTTACTGTATTTTATTTGCTCCGCTTTTAACCAATTACTACACGAATATATAAGCTCCTCCTCAAGATTATCGCGGAAAGGAACCTTATTTTTCTTATAATTATTAATAAACACAAAGGTAATTACAATAAATAAAATTATATGTTGAACATTAATAAATTTGCCCCAGTTTCTGAAAACTGAAAAATTAGACGGAAAAAATTGCAATATAAAATTTAACCCGTAAAGAGCGACTAAAGCGGAAAGCGGATAAACTGCCGCTACCACGCGGGTTAGACCAAAAGAATGAAAAAGCCCGAAATACCATAGCAGGCTATGCGCAATAAAAAAAACAAGAAAATTAAAAGAAATTAACAAAAACTCTTCATTAAGATAAAACTCTTTTTTGAAAACACTTCTAAAACTATAGATGTATTTAAAAAACATAAAGATAAAACCGCTTAATGACAAAATAATCAACACCCAGCCTAAATCATCAGGCAATGCCTTCACAAAATCAAACAATTTTCCCCTTCCATAAGAATTGTCAAAGGGCTGATATGGGCACTTGTTAATTATCCAGTAGAAATCTTTGTAATACCAAGCGCCTGCAATTGTATAAACTATACTCCCTGTCAAAAATAGAGGTATTTTTAGCAACTGTTTCCTGAATATTAAAATCAAAGCAAAAGCCGGAAATAACAACACGCTCTCTGTCCTGGCAAATGGAAGAAAGGAAACCAAAATTGTTCCTGCAATATACTTTTTATCAAGAAACAATAATATTGATAAGGATAGCAGCAAGCTAAAACTTATCTCTGTCAGCGACGTAAAGCAAATCCTAAAATAAAGTGGAATCAACAATACAAAAAAGATAACCGCAAAAGCATTTTTATATTCCAGTCTTTTAGCTATAAGATAGATTATATATGCAGTCAACAGACCCGCAAGCATATTAAAAAACTGCGTACCTTTTAAGCCAAACTGAGAAAAAGGAGAACTTAATAGCGTGAAAACAGGCTTGCCCCAATGGTCAAGAAATAAATGCGGATACTGGAAAGCATACCTTGAAATAACGTGATGCGAAATACAATCGCCACTATATGTCCCAGTTGTAAGAGATAACACATAGAGAAAATATACTGCAAATAAAATAAAAATTATAAAAATAAAGGTTTTACCTTTGATAAAGTTGCTATTATTAAAATTTATCATCCGCATTTTTAAAAGACTGCAAAAATAAATAATAATGTTAAACCCAATATTATCCCTCACTTATTTTTATCAAAAAGCGAGGGATTGGGTTAAAAAAAAGGGTAAATAATCAAAACCCGTTAAGAGCTTTAATACTTGTCTTTATTTCGTCATCACTAACGGCATAATCTGTCAACCCGCCAGCAAAATATTTATCATAAGCCCCCAAATCAATAATTCCGTGTCCAGATAGATTAAATAAAATAGTTTTGCTTTTACCTTCGTTTTTAGCTATTAAGGCTTCATTGATAGCCGCCGCAATAGCATGATTACTTTCAGGAGCAGGAATTATGCCTTCGCTCTTTGCAAACATAACTCCGGAACGAAAACTCTCCAACTGGTTTACAGCAACTGCCTCAAGTAATTTATCTTTATAAAGCTGGCTCACAAGCGGTGCTGCACCATGATAGCGTAAACCTCCCGCGTGTATTTCTGCCGGCATAAAATCGTGTCCAAGAGTAAACATAGGCAATAATGGTGTCAAACCGACTGTGTCACCGAAATCATACCTGAACTCACCACGGGTAAGTTTAGGACAACTAAAAGGCTCTACTGCAATACACCTTATTTTTGAATTCTGTGTAAAATTCTTTTCAATAAAAGGAAATGCAATACCTGCAAAATTAGAGCCGCCACCAAAGCAACCAATTACTATATCAGGAAAGTCATCCGTCTTTTCAAATTGTTTGATAGCTTCTAATCCTATGATTGTCTGGTGTAGCAATACGTGATTAAGAACCGACCCGAGCGAATATTTAGCAGCGGGATTTTTAGCAGCTACTTCAACAGCTTCACTGATAGCTATACCAAGACTACCAGGAGAATCGGGATGCATAGCAAGAATTTTATTTCCCGAATCTGTCTGGTTGCTTGGGGAAGCTATTACTTCAGCGCCCCACGCATTCATCATTGATTTACGGTAAGGCTTACTTTCATAACTCGTCTTAACCATAAAAACCTTAAGACTGATACCGAAAATCTGAGTAGCATAACTTAAAGCACTACCCCATTGACCTGCACCCGTCTCTGTTGTCATTACCCTGATACCTTCCTTGTAATTGTAATAAGCTTGGGGAATTGCAGTATTAGGCTTGTGAGAACCAGCAGGACTTACACTCTCGTTCTTATAATAAATTTTAGCCGGCGTATCAAGCAACTTCTCAAGATTATATGCCCTGTGAAGCGGCGAAGGCCTCCATATTTTATATATATCCTGAATTTCTTCAGGTATATCAATATATTTATCGGTTGCGACTTCCTGCTTTATCAATTCCATAGGAAATAACGGCGACAAATCCTGCGGTTCTATAGGTTGTTTAGTAGCAGGATGCAATGGAGGCAACGGTTTATTAGGCATATCTGCCATTATGTTATACCACTGCATCGGCATTTCATTTTCATTAAGTAAGATTTTTTTAATTTTAGTCATAATAAATAAGATTAAGTTAATTAATAAAAAAAAAGAGGGATGTTGTTGCCAACATCCCTCTTTATATTTTTTAAATATATTAATGTATATATAAGATTACACAATAAATAATGCAGGCAACAAGTTAAATCCTTTTTGCCACCACCAATTATTTAATATGTAATTTGAATTAGTCATCGTTTAATCAGGCTGCAAAAATAATATATTTTTTATTCCCTGTATATTTTTTTAAAGTTTTTATAACTACCCAGCAATGAAATTTTAGAGTTTATATATTGAAAAACCTTATATACCTTAGTATAAGCAATGAATCTGGTACTTAGTACCTGGTATTGGGTATTTAGTATTCAACTGCTAAGTAGTTACACAGGGAATTAAATGTTTCACATTTGCAAAATGTGAAACATTTAAACCGTTAAGGAATGTTTTAAAAAATACCCTGGTCTTTGAAACTATAATATTTATCATCACCAAAGATAATATGGTCCATCACTGCAATATCCAATATTTCGCCGGCAGCTTTAAGTTTCTTTGTTAAAGACAAATCAGCCTCACTGGGTTCAACATTGCCTGAAGGATGATTATGACATAAAATTATATACGAAGCGTTATTCTCAATAGCCATCTTAAATATAATTCTGGGATCAGCGATAGTACCGGTCAGACCGCCCGAACTAACAGACCGTTTATCAATCACCTTATTCCCCCTGTTAAGCATCAATATCCAAAACTCTTCATAATTAAGGTCGGTCAGCGAACTTTGCATATATTCAAATACATCCTTACTTGACCTAACTCTTTTTCTATCTAAAGCTTCCTCCTCACGTCTTCTTTTTCCAAGCTCAAGAGCAGCAAGAATAGTTATAGCCTTATCCCTTCCTATACCTTTAATAAGCTTAAAATCATTTATCTCAAAACGGGAAAGCTCTATCAGGTTATTATGAGCTTTTGTAAGAACAGTCTTTGCTATATCAATTGCTGTTGCATTTTTAGTACCAGTTCTTATAAGAATAGCAAGTAATTCAGCATTGCTTAAAACAGTTCTCCCTTTATCCAAAAACTTTTCACGTGGTCTGTCTTCTTCAGCCCATTGTTTAATAGTGCGGTTTGAATCTTTTTCCTCTTCCATATAATAATAGTTGTTTCTTGTGCAAAAATATGAAATATTTATATTCTGGTACTTAGTACCTGGTACTTAGTATCTGGTATTAAAGAAACAAGTTTTATACTAAGGTTAAACTTAGTACTTAGTACTTGGTACTTAGTACCTGGTACTTGGTACCTGGTACTTGGTATTTAATCAGCTGCTGAGGAGTTAAAAAATATGAATTAATAATATATCTATAAAATTAATGATTTAATCAGACTAAATATGTATTTTATCACAATTATTTTATTAACTTCATACAAGTGTTTCAATAATTTATATTTTTGTGCCTTTATTTAACACGAAATATTATGACAGAAATAAAGAATAATCTAAAAGAGCCACCTGTATTTTTCAGATGGATTGTGTTGATATTTATCAGCCTTGGAATGTTCGGGAATTACTATGTATATGATAGTATAAGCCCCTTGGCGGATGTGCTTAAATCACAGTTGGGTTTTTCTGACAGTAATATTGGTTTATTAAATGCCATATATAGCTTCCCCAACATAATAATGGTTTTGATAGGCGGACTAATTATAGACAGGATAGGCACAAAAAAATCATCTCTCATTTTTGTTTTACTCGTATTACTCGGAGCTTTTATAACAGTTCTTAAAGGTAATATTTATACAATGGCTGCGGGGAGATTAATATTCGGCTTAGGCGCCGAATCAATGATTGTAGCTATAACTACAGTTATTGCCCGTTGGTTCAGAGGAAAAGAATTATCTTTCGCATTCGGTCTAAACCTCACAATAGCCCGTTTAGGCTCTTTTCTTGCCTTAAACTCGCCCTCCTGGGGCAAAGACCTATATATTAACTGGCAAAATCCACTCTGGATTTCTGTCGGAGCCGGAGTTATCGCCCTTATTTGCCTTATAATGTACTACTTTATTGACAATTATGCAGAAAAGAACTTTGCTCTTCAGAAAGAAGGCTCACAGGATAAAATTGTTTTAAAAGACATTTTTAATTTCGGTAAATCTTTCTGGTTTATTACCTTTCTATGTATAACCTTTTATTCAGCAATGTTCCCCTTTCAGACTTTTGCAGTTAAATTTTTTCAGGAAGTACACAATACCACCCGAGAAGCTGGTGGCTTTTTATCCAGTATGCTTACTTTCGCAGCTATGGTATTTACCCCTCTTTTCGGATTATTGGTTGACAAAATAGGCAAACGCTCCCTGCTTATGATGTTCGGCTCTCTCCTTATTATTCCGGTTTATATAATGATGGGATACAAAATAGATATAGCTGGTTTTCTCGGTTTAGCGCAAATGGTACATATTAAAATAGGGATATTAAGCATAGATTCTTTAGTGCCAACCAACCTTTTAATTCCAATGAGCATAATGGGATTAGCATTTTCATTAATTCCTGCAGTAATGTGGCCTTCTGTAGTCCTGGTAGTAGAACAGTCTAAACTGGGTACGGCTTATGGATTGATGACAATGATTCAGAATATAGGTTTATTTGGATTTAATGTATTGATAGGTTGGGCTAATGATTATTCAGGCGCCAGCCTAAGCAATCCTAACGGCTATCATCTCGGGATGCTTATATTCAGTTTGCTGGGCTTCTTCGGTTTATTCTTCGCTTTAATGCTTCGAATAAATGAAAAAAGCAGCAAAGCCCACGGCTTGGAATACGGCTCTATTCATAAAAAAGATTAAAATTAAAAATTAAACAAACAAAACTATTCATCCTTTAGAATAATTATAATCTCAAATGACAAAAAAATCATCTTTACTTTGGAGCATAGAAGGTAAAAAGCTAAAAAAAACTTCTTATCTTTATGGTACTATTCATATAAGAAATAAAAGAGTTTTTTTATTTGATGATATTGTAAAAGAATGTTTTGACAGAAGTGAAGCCTTTGCTATGGAAGTACTTTTAGATGATATGCAACAATCTGATTATGAAAAGTTATTTTTAATGACAAAGCATAAATTGATTGATTTAATAGGCAGCGAATACTACAAAAAACTCGACAAACATCTAAAACAAAATTCTTTTCCAGGTGTTGCAATGTTTAACAATACAAAACCTATTTTTGTAAGTTCCCATCTGCTCCAAAGCTATGATAGTAATGATATGAAAGAAAATCTTGATTCATACTTTTTTGAACAGGCAAAAATACAATCAAAACAAGTATTTGGGCTTGAAAATTTCAAGGAGCAAATAAAAGCTATTAATAAAATAAGTCTTAAATCGCAGGCAGCAATGCTTATTCATCTTATTGATAATATAAAAACCTCTGAAAAAAAATATAACAAATTAGTAGAAGCATATATAAAATTAGATTTTAAAGGTATATTAAAAATGCTGAAGGACCCCTCCCTGCCTGAGAACTTTGAAACTGCAATGCTTGGAGACAGAAACAGTATAATGTGTAAAAGAATAGAAAAAATTTGCAGGAAATACTCTTGTTTTATAGTCTTTGGAGCGGGTCATCTCGCAGGAAAATATAGCATAGTAAAGATGCTTCAGGACAAAGGTTATGAAGTAAAACCTATTTATTTTAAATTTAAAGAAGAAGAAAATTAAATTTCATTAAAAGCCTGATCGCGTAATTGCGGGATAAATCCTGCTTCAATAATAGCGGCTATCATCTGGTCTGCATTCATTTTATAATTAGCCCCGGCTGAAGAAACAACATTCTCTTCAATCATTATAGAACCTAAGTCATTAGCGCCAGCATGAAGACAGATTTGAGCAGTCTCTTTACCTACTGTAAGCCAGGAAGCCTGAATATTTTCAATATTAGTAAGTATAATACGGCTTAATGCCAACATACGAATATATTCAACTGAACTGACACTATTTTTAATATTATATTTTTTATAAAAGACAGTGTTTTTAGCCTGGAAGGGCCAAAGGATAAAATTTATAAACCCATAAGAATTGATAGATAACTCATTCTGTAATTGCCTTATTTTAATAAGATGTTCTAAACGCTCCTCAATAGTTTCTATATGCCCAAACATCATAGTAGCCGAAGTGATGATATTCAGTTTGTGAGCATATCGCATAGTATCCAACCATTCTGATGCAGAACATTTGGTTTTAGATACTATATTTCTGACTCTGTCAACCAATATTTCGGCACCGCCTCCGGGCAAACTGTCTAAACCTGCTTCTATCAATTTTTCAAGGACATCTGAAACAGATTTATTTTCATTTTTTGCCAAAAACACTATTTCGGGGGGGCTAAGAGCGTGTAGTTTCAAGGAAGGATAAAGTCTTTTAAGCTCTTTAAAAAGTTTAATATAATAATTAAGATTAAGGTCTGGATTTAAACCTCCCTGTAATAAAAGCTGATTGCCACCCAAAGCAAATAATTCGTCTATCTTTTCCCTATATTGTTTAATAGTAGTAACATAAGCATCTTTATGCCCCGGAGGTCTGTAATAACTACAAAATTTACATTTTGAAACGCAGATATTGGTAATATTAACGTTGCGGTCAATAATCCAGCTTACTTTATTTTCCGGATGCTTATTCTTTCTTATTTTATCTGCGATATAAATTAATTCAGATAAAGGAGCCTTATTATATAAAAAAAGCCCTTCTTCCAAGCTTAAAAAATCATTATTTAAAGCTTTATTATAAAGTTCTTCTCTAATTATCATTATAAAAAAATAATATATTTTTGCTTTTTAAAATAAATTGCAAAATTAAATCAAATTATGATTCCAAAAATTTTTAAAATACAAAAAGCCGAGTATAATAATACAATTGTTTTTATTCTTGATAATATTAAAGACCTTAATAAAATTAAGCTTTCCAAAGATGAAACCAATTTTATCAAAAAACAAAAGGAAGACAAGAGTGATTTTATAACTTTAAATAAATTAGATAAATGGTATTATTTTTATTTTATCAAAACTGATAAAAATAAAAACAAAATAACTGAAGAAGCAAGAAGAACAGGAAGCAAACTCCAGGCATCATTAAATAAATATAAAATTGAATCAATAATAATTAACGATTATATTAATAAGCCTGAGTTATCGCTTGCGTTTGACGAAGGTTTAGCTTGAAGCTGTTATAGATTTAACAAATATAAAA
>JAGODS010000061.1 GCA_017998135.1 Bacteroidales bacterium | reverse complement strand
ATATAATATACCGTTATTTCCATCAATTGCCAATGGGTCAAAGGACTTATAAACCTTTGAGTTAACAGTACATTTTTTCTCTGTTTCATTTACTAATAAAGCATCGCAGTTTACAATACAAATTTTTCCAAGTGTTGCGGCAGTTACGGCAGCATGCGATGTTGCGCCTCCTCTGCCGGTTAGTAATCCTTCGCATTCATAAATCATCTCTATATCGTCAGGCACTGTATCAGGTCTAACTAAAATCGCATTATGACCGGGAAATTGTTCTTTCAAATTTTTTAAATCTTCTAAATCAAAAACTATCAATCCATTCAAAACATCATTTCCAATGCCTATGCCGCTTCCTATTTTTTTCATTTCATTCTCGGAACTTGAGAATATTTTTATCTCTGTTGACTTGATTACTGCCATTTCTCGGGTTTGTAATATATATAAATCTTTGGGTTCGGTTGTCTCAAAAGTAAATTCAATCTCCTGTTGACTAAAGCCGTACACCTCTATCAATTCTTTTGCAATATCCCGCAGCTTATTATATATCTTCGGAAATGCAGATTCTAATGAAAAATTACTTTTCTGATAATATTTAAGTCGCTGACTCTCGCTTATGGGAAGTGTATTTATCAATCCCGCAACAATATCCTCGCCCTGGCTTAAAAAGGAGAAATCGCCCGTAAGGTTAATGCCCGGCAGATTTTCCTGAATATTATGTGTAAAAACTACTCCAGAACCAGACTCATAATGTAAATTTCCAAAGACCATCTGCTGAACTATGACTGCTGTTCCCCACTCATCGGCTATCTGCAGATGCTGCCTGTAAAACATAGCTCTCGGTGTATTCCACGAATGAAATACGGATATGATAGCTTGCTTGACTTGTTTATATGGATCGCTTTCAAAATATATATTATTATCTTTTAGCAATTGTTTGTAAGCGAATGCCATTTCTTTCATTATTGCAGGCGAAAAATCTATTTTTCTCGTTATATTATATTTCTGCTTATAATCAAGCATTATTTTATCAAAATCATTCCTGCTCAGTCCGTAAGACATTCCCCACGTCTGCAACAACCGCCTGTAACAATCCCAGGATGTCCAGCCAAAATTATATTGCTTGCTCAGATTTTCAGTTATTTCGTCATTCAATCCTACATTCAAAAATGTATTCATCGCTCCGGGCATTGATATCGCTGCCCCTGAACGGACACTTAATAGCAAGGGTTTAACAGGGTCGCCATATTTTAATCCTGATATACGCTCAAGCTCCGATATATTGTATTTTATAAGACTATCTATCTCGGCTGTTAATGACGATAATTTTATTATGGAATTGATTCTGCGAAATACTTCGGTTGTCAATACAAAACCCGGCGGCACAGGAAAATTATTAAGATATAATTTCTTTAAATAATAGGCTTTTGAGCCCAGAAACACCTGATTGTCCAATATAGGAGTTTCAGTGTATAACGGACTTATTACAAACTCCGTATCATAAGTCATTATATTTTGTATTTCGGTTTCTGAAAGACTATTCACCATTCTGTTTAGATTATTTAATATTTCTCCTATTAAATTATCTAAAGATTGAACTAAAAACGCTGATGATAACAACTCTCGGTAAAATATCTCCGATTTTTGAGCTATTAATTTTTTCCCGGCGCTTGTCGAAGATTTATCGCCTATCTGAATATGTTGAGGTATAATTATATTTAGTAAGTCTTTATAAGGTCGGATAAAATATTTATTTATTATTTCTTTCAAACTTACTTCCATAAAGCGGAATATATTTATATATTGCTTTATATTGAAACTCTTTGATGTTAGGCTATATTGAAACATCTTTAAATTTGAATCCAATCCCTGGTCTGATATACCATCAAGGCTTAATCCGTCTCTTAATAGCTGTACAACTGAGAATATATCTTTTAACGATTTAGCTGTAAAATAATCAATATTTATATTTTTTACAATCCTGCTCACAAGAACGGACGATATACGTTCAAGTCTGAAAGTAAGTCCAAGCGCCTCAAATTTCTTTTCATGATATTCACCATACATTGAAGGTATGCCGAAAGCTATATGTCGCTTGTAATATATATTATCCCAGCCCTCGCTTATTTCTGCATCAAATATTACTGAATTTAACTTTACCATAAATGAGAAAATCAAACGCAATGCATCTATATCTTTTTGCTCATTTAAATATAACTCTAATTTGTTGATTTCATTAATATCCAGATATGAGAAATTTCTTAATACCGGTATTATATTATTAGCTTCAAATGAATATTTCTCTTTAAGCAAACGGTATAACTCTATTAAAAGGCATACTCTTTTTATATCATTATTTTCCTCATTTTTATTTTCAAGGCTTGACGTCATACATTGCAGTTCTTCTTTGCTTTTCAATAATAATTCTTCAAATCCGCAATTATTATTTTCACAAATCTTTCTTAGCACATTATGCACTCCCTTGACCCATATCCCATTCTTATCTATTGTAGATAATACGTTTTCAGGTACAACTCCTTTAAGTCTTTTTAAACTCAGGTCGTACCAGAATTTTATTATATCTAATGTAATATATATATGTGAGTTATTTCCTTCGGTATGTATTTGCTTTCTGAGAAAATGTATAAGCTTGTCATTCCTTTGCGACAATTCATCAACTTTAGTTGAAACCTCCCTTAATAATCCCTCAGCACCTATCTCATTAAAATAAACAGGGAAAAGTCGTGTCAATTGTTTTATCTGCTTGTAAATAGGAGATATTCTGGAATTAAGAAGTTGCGTTATATCTTTTTGAAATAAGTCAGTATCAAATATAAATATACCTCCAACCCGCAGATTTATTATCAATGACGACAATAACCGCTTCATCATCTCAGGCTCATACTCTATTAATTCAAGCCATACCCTTATATTCTTTATATGATTCCTGTCAACTTTCAATTCCCAGTCATTCGTTAAATAGGTTACTCCCGGAGATACAAATCCAAAATCTATTACTTTCTTTTCTAAATAATGTATTAACTTTTCATTATGAGTATTAAGTATTTCCTTACCCAAAGTTAATATAGAATCAAGTATATAGTTAATATTGCTCTTTTTTAATTCTTCAAAAAGTGCAAACAACTCATCAATGCTTTCTATTATTTGCGCCTCCTCCAATTCATTACTGATTCGCTTTATCGCTTTATTCAAATCTATCAGTAAGAAATTATGATGATAAACCATACCGGGCAAATGTATCAGGTAAAAAATATAACTCAACTGCTCTGTTACCTTTTCAAATTCCTCTGTTTTCTTTCTAAAAGCATCTATAATATCCGAAAAAGTAAATATCTGCTTTGTCATTTGATTCCAGTTGGTCGCCTTTGTTAAATGCTCCCTGTAATTCTCAAAAAATTCTTTTCCCAGTAATTTTACCTCCGCGCTGTAATCCTTTGACATCTTATTTTTATTCGCTTCATACCATTCTTCTATCTTAGTAGTCTCGTCCCAAAAATTTATGTTCTTAATTATCAACTTCTCCATAAATCTGTTAACCTTACTCCCTATCTTTTCATTTCCCGACATTATTTCAAGACTTTTTATAAAATATCCCAAATTACTTATATAATGAAAATATTTAATTTCAAAATTATCATCCAATATGCTTATACTCTTTTCTAAATAGGTATCAAATTCTGAAATTAAATCATAATTACTGTTTAAAAAATTCAAATATGTAAATATCAAATGTTTTGATACTTCATCTGACAGATTCTCTTTTAACAGGGTATCAAAAATCTCTAAAAATATTTCTACAACCTTAGCTCTTTTTTCAATATTTTTATAAATCCAGAAATCGCTTATCGCAACGCTTATCAGTTGATTTATTACCTCCTTCCTGTTAGAATAAGGATGATGATATTCTTCCAGAAACATACGCATCCGGTTTTGTATGCCCCAGTAGTCTGATGATAACTCTAACAATAATAAATGACTTTCGGGAATTGAATATTCCACGTTACGAGTCGCTGCAAGATTGACCTCTAATGCTTTTGATTTTATTTCCGATTTCATCTCTTATTATTTCTTAAATTTATCATTCAACATTCATCATTAACCATTAACCATTAACCATTCATCATTCATCATTCATCATTTATCATTTATAATTCAAAATTCATCATTAACCATTCATCATTCATCATTTATCATTTATCATTCATAATTCAAAATTCATCATTCATCATTAACCATTCATCATTCAACATTCATAATTCATCATTCATCATTAACCATTCATCATTCTAATCAAATCTATCACTCTCGCCGAATAGGCGCTCTCATTGTCATACCATCCTATTATCTGTATCAAATCGCCTCCAAGCACCTTGCTTGATAACGAATCAAAGACTGCTGAATAATAATTATTATTAATATCGCTGCTTACAATAGGGTCAGTGCAATATTCAAGATATCTTTTCAAACTCCCTGTAGAATATGCCTTAAAAGCCCCATTTAATTTTTCTACTGTTACTTCTTTATCCAGATGAGCTGTTAATTCTATATAAGAACAATCAGCGACAGGAACACGGGTCGCAAAACCGTCAAACTTGTTTCTTATTTCAGGTAATACAAGTTCTGTAGTTTTTATCGCACTGGAGCTTGTTGGTATTATATTATTCATTGCCGCTCGCGCCCGCCTGTAATCCTTATGAAATCCGTCCTGCAGATTCTGATTATTTGTAAATGTATGAACAGTATTCATAAATGCTTTCTTTACGCCAAATTCTTCTATCAGCACTTTCAATAAGACAGCCACACAATTAGTAGTACAAGATGCATTGGATACTATTATATCGCTTTCTTTTATTTCTTCATCATTTACGCCCATCACAACTGTCCTGTCTATACTATCATCACCTGCAGGACAAGTTAATATAACCTTCTTTGCACCTCTCTTTAGATGACCGTCCAATGCTGCCCGAGTCTTAAATTTACCGCTGGAGTCAATTACTATATCAACACCCATCATAGCCCAGTCTATCTTTGACGGTTCACTATAACTGCTCACCCTGACAGGTTTTGAATTAACTATAAGGGTTTCATTTTCGCAATTAACCTCCCCCTTAAAGCGCCCATGCAAACTGTCATATTTCAACAAATGAGCCACCATCGACAGTTCCATCCTGTCGTTTATATGAACTACCTCTATATCTTTAGTTTCTGAGGCAAGCCTGAATACTAACTTGCCTATACGCCCGAACCCGTTGATTCCTATCTTTATAGCCACTTTGATATTATTTATTAATTAAAAAGCAAAATTACAAATTTTCTAAATACTCAATCATCTTTATTTGTTAAATGCAGGGATTTAAGCAAAAGTAAATGTGTGTAATTTATTACATTACAATTATAAAGATTGTAATGTAATGGGTATCCCACGGGATTTGATATTTGTAGAAATTGGTATTGGGTATTATGTATTGGGTATAAAACCTGTTACATCCTATCCCGTTAGGGATTAAATATTTGTAGCAAAATATAACAACCCCCAATTTCAAAATATCCCGTTAGGGATTAAATATTTGTAGAAATTGGTATTGGGTATTATGTATTGGGTATAAAACCTGTTACATCCTATCCCGTTAGGGATTAAATATTTGTAGCAAAATATAACAACCCCCAATTTCAAAATATCCATTTAGGGATTATATATTTGTAGAAATTGGTATTGGGTATTATGTATTGGGTATAAAACCTGTTACATCCTATCCCGTTAGGGATTAAATATTTGTAGAAAAATAATATTTCTCAGTTAGGCTAAGCGTCCATGCTTAGTCTTAATTCTTATATTCCCTTTCTTGTTTTTTAGGAGAGGGTTAGGGTTATGTTAAAAAAAATAAGTTTTAAAAAGTTCCTTTATTTTTTATGTATCTTTACCTAACGGTTATTTTAAATAATAATTTTTATATTAAATACTTGATAATATGGAGTATTATAAATATTATTTAAAGTTATAGTTTAAATATTATATATTAGTATAACACCATAACAACACCTATGAAAAATTTACAAAATATGGATTAAATGTTTCACATTTTCAAAATGTGAAACATTTAGCATTAAGTCCCCAAAAAAATCACTCAAATATATCACACATTAAATAATTTATTAATTTCGCCCTCAAATCAATCAAGATATAAACAATTTTACATTCATCATTAAATTGATAGAAAAAGAATGCTTTATACTTTAAATAATCTGGAGAACAAAGCTTCCAAATAATGAAAGAAAATATGAAGGTGTTAATTTATAAAATATTAAAACACGATTTTAAAATAGACGAATGAGGCATACAAATAGAGAAAATAGACGCATTTCATATATAAAATTATAACTGTCAACCAAAGGAAATTGATATAAAAGATAATAAATATAGTAATAAATAGACAAAAATGGCAATTGGCGATAAACAAAAATTAATAACAGAAATTGTTAGCAAGGTTTTAAATGAACAAGCACAGACATCTAAGAAATTTGACTGGTTCATAAATAAACACGTCAAAGATAACTTTGGCAAACACTTCGAGACCATTGACAAAATCTTCAATTCACTAAATGGAGATTTAAAAGCAAATCAATCAAAGCGTTCTGTAGCTCTTGACTGTGATGCTTATTTTGGCGGTCAATTCAATTTTATTTTTGAGTTTGACGAGTTTCAACATTTTAGCTCTTCAAGACTAAAAACAATTGAATTCTACCCTACAGATTTGAAAGTAAATTTCGATATTACAATATGGAAAAAACTTTGCCTGATACATAAAGACAAAGCGGACAATTACCGTAAAACTAAAACCACAAATGATTTTAATTTTGTTGGTGGAAGGACTGCACAAAGAGCGTATTTAGACTGTTTTCGTGACTTGCTTCCTGAAGTTCATCAACTTAAACCTACTTTAAGAATTAACGAGTTTGAAGTTATTGGAATAACAAGGAATGATAAAGAAGCCTGCTATAAAATTGAACAACTTTTAAAAACCAAGTTATCTTAAGTATGGCAGCTTTTTAATTATTTTGTCAAGGCAAAACTACATAGACACATAAAATTCTTAATTAACAATCTTATGAATAATAATTGTTGATATTTATTAAAACCTGATAATACTTCGCATAAATTGTCAGATAAAGACAACAGGTATGAAAATGTAAATAATAATTGAAGGTAGAGCGTTAGATTAATGAGATAAAAATAATGATGAAGCGTGGACACTTCGACGAACTGGCAAATTAAATTTAGGAACGAACTACTCCCAACTCATAACTATCATCCTGTCACCCCTTCGGGGTTTAATTTAATTATCAATTCATAATTCATAATTCATAACTCATAATTCATAACTCATAACTATCATCCTGTCACCCCTTCGGGGTTTAATTGAATTTTCAACTCATAACTTATAACTCATAATTCATAATTCATAATTCATAACTATCATCCTGTCACCCCTTCGGGGTTTAATTGAATTTTCAACTCTTAATTCATAACTCATAACTCATAACTCATAATTCATAACTCATAACTCATAACTCAATTAAGCTCCGGTAGCAGATTTTTACGCAATATTTTATTAAACTGTGTATTACTTGAAACCTTAATCTTATTTTTAATATCTTTTTTATGCGAGCAGACGGTATCTAAAGAGATGTGCAGCTTATCAGCTATCTCCTGATCTGAAAGCCCTTCATAAAATACAAGATATAAAACCTCTCTTTGTCTTTCTGAAAACTGCTTTACAAAATTCAAATGTCTGTAAACCCTGTCTTTTGAATACATTTCATTTATCTCGGAATCATTATCAAACAGATTTTCTAATGAAATAGACTCGCCTAAAAAAAGCACAGGCTGGTTATATTCATCTCTGATAAACACTTTATTAGTTACCAGATATTTCTCATAATCCCCATTTCGATTTTTAAATAAAACTTTTGTTGTAAATTCCTCGCCCTTTGTAACCAGCTTCTCTCTTTTATTTAGTATATCTTTATCAAAACAATAATAATTATTGATAAAAGCATCATAGCCGCCCTCCTGCAATTCTTTACAACTCTTTCCCATTATCACATTGTTACGGTTGTTTGTACAAATCAGTCTTTTTTGTATGTCATATATATAGATTGCAACGCTCATCTTACACATTACCTCACTGCATAACAGACAAAAAAGATTACCCTTACAATCGTCCGGACCAAAGTTTTCATTATTAATTTTTTTCAACAAATTTATCAATATTTCTATTTCTTTTTGTTTCATTACCAATAATTTTAATGCTGACAAAATTAATATTAATTTTCTGTAATTAACTAATTTTTTTAAAAAATCACCTTTTCGGGTAAAATAATCACCATTTTAGTTATATTGATTCACATTTTATAAGTTTATTTTTGTAGCGAAATTGATTTTAATATTTTTTCTCTTCTTAAAATAACAAATAATAAATAATTAATACGCTTATTTATAAACAATTTAATAAATAAAATTATGTCAACAAGATTATCAAAAGCAGTTATGGCTGTTAAAACCCAAAAAGATTACAAAGCTTTATTAGAACTCACAGATTCATCTACTTCAGCTATGGAAACAAACATAGCGACTTTTGCCAATCCCAATCCTACTCTTGCTGAGCTGCGCGCCCAGGCTGATATCGTTAGGGGTTACGCTGCAAGAGTTGACGCAGGCGACCACACTGTGCTGGAGCTACGCAATGAAGCGAGTGTTACTCTCTATCGTATGCACCAACAGGAACTTATATATGTTAATGAAATCGGTAATAATGACCGCGGCATTCTCTCTCTTAGCGGTTATAAAGTTACTGACGAACCTAATCCGCACCCTTTGCCTGCTCAAATTATTATTAAACGCATTATTGACGGCGACAGCCCCAATACCGCTAAAATATACATTGAAAGTGTCGGACAGCACGATCTCAATTTTATTGTAGAAAAAACTACAACCCCCGATGATGAAACAAGCTGGAAAGTGGCTCTTTGCAATTCAAGCTCACGCGAATTAATAATTTCTAATTTGGTTTACGGGCAGGAAATATGGTTCCGTATCTGCGCCTATAACAAAAACGGACAAGGTCTGTGGAGCCAGCCACACCCCTTCATCTCCCAAAAATAACCCCTCCATTCTACTCACTCATAACTCATAACTCATAACTATCATCCTGTCACCCCTTCGGGGTTTAATTGAATTTTCAACTTATCACTTATCACTTATCACTTATCACTTATCACTTTTAACTTTTCACTCATAATTCATAATTCATAACTCATAACTCATAATTCATAACTCATAACTTTTTTATGCTTCCAATTTTATATCAAATAGATTTAACAGGCGGTTGCTACATACAGGTAGAACTGCCGGACCTTAGCAAAGCTTTTACTTTGACAAGGCGTTTTAAAATAGGTGATACAGGCTTGCTCGTTTCAGAGCAGAACTATCCTATATCTCAATACATACAGCTTGGTGCCCCATTTCCCGCACCTATTAAGTTGAGCGATACCGGAGCAGTTAGCCAGTTAATAGAAATGAATTGGATACTTATCGGACAATTGCAAGCCGTTATGTTCAATCGTCCCGACCTCCTGCAACCTATTGGCGATAACTATTTTACCGCTACTCTTGGCTCTGGCGAACCTCTCATCGGTATTCCTGGCGAAGTAGGTCCCTTTCAGGATATTAAAGTCTATTATCAATCTATTTATGATGTTATTGACTTTTACCCGCACGCTGTTATGAAAGTATCCCCCAAAAATTGCGACTCTGTTTTAACTCTCGCTCGCGATGTTGTCAGCGCTATGACCATTAATAACTCTATATTTACGCTGCCTAATCCAACCCTCGCATCTATCACCGCCGAAGCCGACACTCTTCAGGATTTAATCGCCAAAGTAAACAGCGGCGATCATTCATTCCTTGAGCTGCGAAACGAAGCGGCTGGCAAACTTTATCGCATTCTACAGGACGAAATCATTTACGTAAATATTATTGGAAATGGAACACGCGGTATTCTCGAACTTAGCGGATTTCCCGTCTCCGACCCCCCTGACCCTAAACCAATACCTCCGCAAATTATCATTAAAGACATCAAACAAGGACCCAGCCCCAATACTATTAAGATAATTATTGAAAACCCGGGTATGACTAAACTAAATTTCAGAGTGCAAAGCACAGTTACGCCCGACGACGAAAACTCCTGGAAAGACATCCTTTTATCTACCAACTCTAAAGACTTAATTATTAAAGCAGTCAATCCCAAACTCCAATACTGGTATCGTGTAAATGCCTATAATGCCTCTGGCGAAGGTCTTTGGAGCCTCGCCCATCCCTTCATCTCCATCCGTTAAATCAATTAAATATCTTATAATTAACAGGATAATCTCGCCGTTAGTGATGGCACAAACTCCGTTAGTGATGGCACAAACTCCGTTAGTGATAGCACAAACTCCGTTAGTGATGGCACAAACTCCGTTAGTGATGGCACAAACTCCGTTAGTGATGGCACAAACTCCGTTAGTGATGGCACAAACTCCGTTAGTGATGGCACAAACTCCGTTCGTGATGGCACGAACTCCGTTAGTGATGGCACAAACTCCGTTAGTAATGGCAAGAACTAAATACGTAATAGAAAGAACTAAAAACTTTATTGCACAA
>JAGODS010000060.1 GCA_017998135.1 Bacteroidales bacterium | reverse complement strand
GTAGTACCACCCTGGATATCGTTATAATCACTGAGTAAAGCTTCGGTAAACATATCAATAGCGAGTTGTTTATACCCTATTTTGTTAGCAAGATAGCTGTGAACTATACGGCTAAGTGTTGAACCGTGAGAAGTTCGTTTAACATAATAGTCAAAATTATCTTTTAACAGGCTATCTTTAACTTTATAACCTGCATCTTTTAGAAGGTTAATTACTTCTTTTTCATTTAGGTTATAAAAGATCTGTAGAGTATCAGCTTGTTTGGCTACTTTATATTTATCAGGAGATTTACCTTCAGCTTTAAGGATTCTGTCAAGGCGGTGAATATTACCATATTTTTGTTTGTAATAATCCCAGTCGAGTTCCTGAAGGTTAAAGTAGCCGTCATATTGAGCGAGAATACCTTCATCCGATAAGACTATATTAAGGTTTTTAGCAATATTAAGCCAATTATTTATTTCTTTTTTGTCAATATAAGAATTAGTTTTACCTATCTTAGAAAAAATAATTTCAGATTTTTTGAAAAGCCACATAACCATAATATTGGTGTAGCTATTATCTTTAAGACCACCTTCTTTAGCACCGGGATATTTTTCGTGAAATTCGTCAGGACCCATTACATTGTGAATTTCAAAGCGTTTAGTTTTTTTATTAAAAATGCTTTTACTTGCCCAGAATCTGCATATCTCAAAAAACATTTCAGCACCATAATCTTTAATAAAATTAATATCATTTGTGGTATTATAATAATTCCAGATATTATAAGCAATAGCAAGAGAAACATGTCTTTGAAGGGAGCTGTAATCAGGGTCCCATTTACCTGAATTTGGATTCAGATGAATAGTTTGAGTTTCCTCAACACCTGAGCTACCACTCTGCCAGGGATACATAGCACCAGCATAGCCGAATTGAGCAGCATAAGCTTTAGCCTGAGAGAGACGTCTGTACCTATACATAAGTAAGGCTTTAGCAGTGTCGGGAAAATAGAGGTTATAGAAGGGCATAATAAAAAGTTCGTCCCAGAATATATGCCCTCTGTATGCTTCGCCAGATAAGCCTCTTGCTGTGATGCCAGCGTCTATATTTTTATTGTGGAGAGAGGCGGCGGCGACAAGGTGATAAAGATGTAAACGTAATATTTTTTGAGCAAGTCTGTCGCCTGATAGTTTAATATCTATATTATCCCATATCTTGCTCCATATTTTCAGATGGTTTATTAATTCTTTGGTGTAATCTGTTTTTTCAAGAGTATTTATAGCAGATTGTAAAGTATTATTAACATCTGTATCATTTGAGGTATAGATTGAAATAATTTTCTTTAAAGAAAAAAAATCATTAGTTTTAAGATTAGAGTTAATAATAGTATTTACAATTTTTTTATTTGATATTTGTTTAATCAGGAAGGAAGTTTTTTTATTTTTAGGTAATAAAAATATTTTGTAAGCAGTTGATATTTTGATATTAGATTGATTTGTTTTTGTGGTCAGATATGCAATATCATTATGAAAACCCAGCTCTGATGTTGTTAGATGGGATGAATTGAGGTCTTTATATCTTTCAACACCCCGGTTATTAATATCTGCATTAATACCAGTAGATATTTCTATATTTGCAGGGAGGTCGTCAGTTAAAATATTAAAATCAATCAAATATAAATGAGGATTGGCCATACTGGCAAACCTTTCAGAAGAAAGAGCAATAAGAGCATTATTAGAAAACTTATAAAAGAGATGTTTTTCAAGAATGCCACTTTTGATATTAAAATACCTAATTAAAAAAGAGTTTTTGAGTTTTTCATAATTTGAAATTTCTTTGTCATTGATTTTAATATTAAAGGCTCTGAAATCCTGGCAATTGACAAAATCTTCATTAGTAACTGTTTTATCAGCAACAACAGACTGAAGTTTATTATAAACGCCAGCAATATAAGTACCGGGATAATGATTATTATCCGGTTGCGATTCTTCTGCTGCACCTCTGACACCAATGTAGCCATTTGCGGTAGTCATAAGAGCTTCCCTTGTTTTTTCCTTTGCCTTATCAAAATTATAATATTTCAAATGCCAATTGTCCAGAGGAAGTTCTTTAACAAACCAATCTTCAATTTTTTTTAAATTAATTTCACTTAAATCGGAGACAACAATATCAGCACCATTAGACAGAAGCTCATTTTTATTATTTTCGCGAGCAACGCCAATAACAAAGCCAAAACCGCCTTTATGCCCAGCCTGAACGCCACTGACAGCATCTTCAACAATAACAGCTTGATCATATTGAATACCCAGATTATCGGAGGCTTTTCTGAATATATCAGGTTCAGGTTTACCTTTTAAGTTTAGTTCGGCAGAAACTAAACCGTCCACTCTTGTCTCAAAGAAGTCTAAGAGATTTACTGATTTAAGAACGGTAACGCAGTTTTTGCTGGAAGTGGCAACAGCTACTTTAATGCCTGCTTTTATTAATTGTTTAATAAGTTTTACAGAAGAAGGGAATATTTCCACCCCATCCTTTGCTATAATTTTATTAAAATAGATGTCTTTCCTGTTGCCTAAAGCACATATAGTTTCCTTTTCAGGTTTATCTGCAGGAACTCCGAAAGGAATCGTAATTCCTCTTGCTTTAAGAAAAGACTCTACCCCTTTGTATCGAGGTTTACCATCAACAAAAGGAAGATAGTCCCCGGTATGAGTAAATTCTCTGAAAGGTTCTTTATGTTTTTTTTCTCTTTCTTTAAGATATTGGTCAAACATAGCTTTCCAGGCTTGACTGTGAACTTTTGCAGTTTTAGTAATTACGCCATCTAAATCAAATATGACAGCTTTAAAATGATATTTTATCATAAATTGAAATTTATAATTTTTTGTAGAATAAGCCTTTTTTATAGGTCAATACCTGTAACTATCCATAAAAAAGCGTAAGGTTCCAATATAAAATAGTTATCATCTAAATTAATAGAATTATTAAGTAGATTTTTAGTTGTTAAATTCTTCAGCAGTTGAGTTTTTTTGATTTTAATAGCAGTATCAGAGAGATTGTTAATTATAATAATGTTTTCATCTTTGTAAGAACGTTTGTAAGCTAATACATTATCACATTTTTCACCTTTAACATTTTTCAATTCAATCCATTCCAGTTCTCCATTAGCAAAGCATCTGAATTGTTTTCTTGTGTTTAATTGTTTTTGTATAATATTAAATACTTTTTTATTAAAAGAGTCAGATTTATTTATTTCTTCCTGGAAATAAAGCCAGTCAATAGGTCCTCTAACAAAAAATCTTGTATCTTCTTTTCCTGTAATTTTAATCATTTTATTGAAGTAGGCTTCGTCATTGGTTTTGCCAAATTCATCACCGTAGTAAACAATAGGAGTTCCTTTGAGAGTAAGCATAATTGAATAAATTAATCCTATTTTTTGAGGGTTATATTCCATCAGATCAGCTAATCTTGCAGAAATACCTTCACCAACTCTGAAATCCCATCTTTTATCTCTTTTATAGTAATTGTTTATTATATCCCTCTCATTCGGAGTAACCATTTCAAGAGTAAGTTCATCGTGCAATCTGAGAAAAATGAACCATTGACAACTGTCGGGAATAGCAGGGGTAATTTGAGGATTTAAAACATCAATAATAGGTTTCGCTTTTTGAGTTGCCAGGGCTATAAAAATCTGTGGCATAAGGGGAAAGTTATAACCGGCGTGGCACTCGTCCTCATTGCCAAAATATTTGACAACTTCAGCAGGAGGTTGACAGGCTTCGGCGAGAAGGAAAATATCAGGTTTAACATATTCAAGGGCGCAGCGTAAAAATTTCACAATTATATGAGTTTGTTCAAGGTTTTCGCAATTAGTACCGTCTTCTTTCCATAAATAAGGTATAGCATCCGCCCTGAAGCCGTCAACACCCATTTTAATCCAGAACAGAAGGTTGCGTGTCATTTCAATTAATACAAGAGGATTTTTATAATTCAAATCCGGTTGAAATTCGAAAAACCTGTGGAAATAGAACCAGTCTCCATCTTTTTGCCAGTTACTGGGGCACATTCCTTTGAAAAGCAATCTTGTTTCCTTATATTTGTTTGTATCTTTATTCCAAATATAAAAATCCCTATAATAAGAATTTTCAGAACTTCTTGAATTTATGAACCAGGGATGTTCTTCAGAAGTATGATTTAATGCAATATCAAAGATGACCCTTATATTATTTTTGTGCGCTTCATCTAAAAACTCCTTGAAGATTTTTAAAACTTCTTCCTCACTTAAATTGATGTTGTCTGTTATTAAATCTCTTCTAATGCTTTTGTAGTTTCTTATATCAAAGCCTGCGTCACGCATTGGGGAATCGAGAATAGGCAAAAGCCAAAGACAGTTAACACCTAAATTTCGCAGATAGGGTAATTTTGCTTTTAATCCTGTGAAATCCTTGTTAAACAAGTCAACATATAATGAATAAACTATTGCTTCTTTATGCCAATTATTGTCAGTTGCTTTAAATTCCGGAGAGGATTTTATCAAATTTATTTCTTCAATAAATTTATCAAGCAAGTCAATATTGTTATTTTTGTAAAGAATTTCCCATAGTTCCCTTAGTTTTGATTTAACTTCAGATATATTCATTTTATGTTTTTATTTAGTGCAAAATTAAAAAATAAATATTTGATAGAAATAAAAATTATGTTTTTACCAGAATTTTAACATTTATTAACCTGATTTATGGTTTTACCACATAAAATTATTTAGTGTTATTATTTTTAGGTTTTAATTAATAAAAATTTTACCTCACCCTTACCCTCTCCTAAAATTAGGAGAGGGAAGTAGTAGTTTTTAGAGATGCTCTTAAATTAATTGTATATAAAAAAAGCCCTGTAATAATTTATTACAGGGCTTCAAAGTATAAAAGGCGGTCTGGACGGGACTCGAACCCGCGACCCCGTGCGTGACAGGCACGTATTCTAACCAACTGAACTACCAGACCGTTTACGGGTGCAAAATTATATTTATTTTTAATACCAGCAAATTTTTTTATTTTGTTACATTATTTATCTAATTAATAAATTAGATTTCAGTATATTGATTTTATAAATAGTAATATCTAATAAATAATTTATATTTTTGTAAAGTTGAAAAATATAATGGCAGATAACTTTTTAGATACAGCGATAGAATATTTAAAAGGCGTTGGACCACAGCGAGGGGAGATGCTGCGCAAGGAACTTAATATTTTCAAATTTGAGGATTTGTTAAATTATTTTCCTTTCAGATATGTAGATAGGAGCAAATTCAATAAAGTTAATGAAGTCGCAAGCGATACTAATTTTTATCAGATAAAAGGGAAGATTAGAAATATTCGCCTTCACGGAGAGAGAAGAACAACCAGAATGACTGCTACCCTTGTTGATGAAACAGGAGCTATTGAGTTAGTTTGGTTTCAGGGTTTTAAATGGCTCAAAGATAAGTTTAAGCAAGAACCTGAGTATGTAGTCTTTGGTAAAGCCACTATTTTCAATAACAGGTTTAATTTTACACATCCTGAAATTGAATTGTATAATAAGGATGAAAATAGTATTCAAGTAGCGTTGCAGCCCTTTTATAACTCTTCAGAAAAACTTAAATCTAAAGGGCTTGACAGTAAGGGTATAGGAAAATTAACCAAAACTCTTGTTAGTTCTATACAGGGTAAAATAGATGAGGTGTTGACTACTGAGTTGATAGATAAACTTGCATTAATATCTCGTGAATTGGCATTTATAAATATTCATTTTCCTTCTGATCAGATTATGCTTGATAAGGCTTTACGGCGGTTTAAGTTTGAAGAGATTTTTTTTATACAGCTTAATCATTTAAAAAATAAAAAAATAAGAGAGCAAACAGTAAGGGGTTTTATATTTCCGGTTGTTGGGGATTATTTTAATAAATTTTATAGGGAGTTTCTGCCTTTTGAATTAACTAATGCACAAAAAAGGGTAATTAAGGAGATAAGGGCTGATTTAGGTAGCGGGAAACAAATGAACAGGCTTTTGCAGGGAGATGTGGGTAGTGGTAAAACTCTTGTTGCTCTTATGAGTATGCTAATAGCTATAGATAATGGATATCAGACTTGTATGATGGCGCCTACTGAAATATTGGCAAACCAGCATTACAATACTATTATAAAGTTATTAGGGCAAAGGGAGGAGTCGGGTAATAAACATTTAGATATTAGTGTGGAATTACTTACAGGTTCAACCAAAAGTAAACAAAGACGTGACATTTTTCCTAAGTTTGAAGATGGTACTGTAAATATAATAATTGGGACTCACGCATTAATTGAGGATGATGTCAGGTTTAAAAATCTCGGATTAGTGGTTATAGATGAGCAACATCGTTTCGGAGTTGCCCAGAGAGCGAAATTGTGGAAAAAAAGTACTACTGCTCCGCATATTCTTGTGATGACAGCTACTCCGATACCGCGCACCCTTGCAATGACTTTTTATGGGGATCTTGATGTGTCAGTGATTGATGAAATGCCGCCGGGCAGATCGCCTGTTAAAACTTATAAACTTAATGATTATCAGCGTCCCAGGCTTTTTAAATTTCTAAAAGACCAGATTAATAAAGGCAGGCAGATTTATGTTGTTTATCCTTTGATAAATGAATCAGAAACTCTTGATTTAAAGCACTTGATGGAAGGATATGATGTAATGGCTAATGAGTTTCCGCCGCCTGAATATGCTATCAGCATAGTTCACGGTCAGTTGAAAGCGGCTGAAAGGGATTATGAGATGAATCGTTTTATAAAAGGTATTACTCAGATTATGATTGCCACAACAGTTATTGAAGTAGGTGTTGATATACCAAATGCGACAGTGATGGTTATAGAGAGTGCCCAGCGTTTCGGTTTGTCGCAGCTACACCAGCTAAGAGGCAGGGTAGGCAGGGGGGCAGATCAGTCGTATTGCCTTCTGATGACTGATTTTAAGATGAGTTCTGAAGCAAAAATAAGAATTGATACGATGGTTCGTACTATTGATGGGTTTGAAATCGCAGAGATGGATTTGCATTTACGCGGACCAGGCGACATAGAAGGCACTATGCAAAGCGGGATTATGGATTTAAAGCTGACAGACCTTTCAAAAGATGATAAAATTATACAATTTGCCCGAAATATAGCTTCTGTTGTTTTGGAGGAAGACCCAATGCTGTTAAAGCCTAAAAATTATTGTCTTTCAACCCACCTTACAAAATTATTTGCTAACAAAGCAGGTTTTAGCAGAATAAGTTAAATAAAATCTATTTATAAAGACAAATAATGAAAATAAAAAAATCCGCATAACCAAAATATTAAGGCTATGCGGATATTGTAATTTGATATTGGTATTTTCAGTGATACTAAATCATTTGTTTTAGTAGTTATAAAACTTAATTTCCAGGTCATTAATGTTTTTAGGGATATATGGGTTAAGTGCTGACAGGTCAATGAAAGCCTGAGAGAAACCGCTGTTAGACGGTATGTTTGAGCCGCAGGAAACGAAACCGTCTTTGCCTATAAAATAGCCCGGAGCTTCAGCGTTTTTAAGTATTATATTTGATAAAGAATCTAATTCCTGTTGAGATAGGACGCCACCATAGACATTATTAATTTCTTCAGCCAATACTTTTTTAATTGAAAAATCCGTCAGCAGATTATTCAATTTGTCGTAATTGCAAACAGGCAAAGCAACTTCAGCAACGCCAATATTAAGATTGTCGTCGGCATGGGCGACAAAAGCCCAGTTAAATCCTCCTTGATGTTTGGAGTCAATAAGCAGAGCTGTAGGGTGATTTGAATTACCGTATATATCAAGGTTATTTCCTTTTTTACCAACAAACATTTTCATATTGTTAATGTCATTGATAGTGTAAGTTTTAAGGTTTGCAATTGAAACAATCATTTGTTTATCATAATTAGTTTGGTCTTCGCTGTAGTCAATTCTAATCATACCATAAGGATGCAGTTTACCGAATAGATTATTATGGTCAAATTTGGCTATATGAAAAATGGCAATGCCTTTAATAGGTTTCTGATTCCAGAAAAGCTGGAAAGCATTACTATTGTCAAAGTCTTTTATTGTAAGCCCGTATTGCCAGGTAATGCTGTCTGTTTTAGGAGAAAGATATACTTTAAGGTATTTTGTTTTTCCATCTTCACCTGTGAATGTAGCTTCCTGGATTTTAGTGATATTATTCTTTGCAACGGCATAAATAATATCATTAACTATTTTAGCTCCTCCAGCTCCTACATTAATAAAGGTTCTCAGATTTCTGTAAATATCATTACCTTTGATAGGGGTAATGCTATCTGTAGCAGTCGCCTTTTTACCTTGTTCAGGATAGTTAAGGGCTTCAGGAATGTCAACAGTCATCTTTGAAGGCAGGAGACTTTTTGTTGTATCGGAATCATCTTTGTCTTTCTTACAGCTTGTGACATATATCAAGCCGAATAATGCTAATAAAATTAAGGTTTTGTTTTTCATAAAAATATTTAAAGTGTTAATAATTAAAAATCTATTAGGTTTTATATAATATTATTTAAGGCAGGGTTATTTCTTTTGTTCTTTCCTGTGTATAAAAGCTTAATATTTCAGATTTGATTTTTTTATTAATTTTATTTTTCAGAGTATCTGTTTCAGGTATTGGGTACTTGGTACTTGTTAAATAATGATAAATATAAAGATTTATGTAAGTTGCAATTTGAAAATTAAACAGTCATAATATCTTTTTCTTTCAATTCTAAAATTTTATCAACTTTATCAATAAAAGAATTAGTAATTTTTTGAATTTCATCTTCCAACTTTTTGATGTCATCTTCGGGTGTACCTTCTTTTTCTAATTTTTTAGATTCATCATTAGCAGTTTTTCTGATAGAACGGATGCTTATTTTGCAATTTTCGCCTTCAGATTTGGCTTTTTTAACTATATCGCGTCTTCTTTCTTCAGTAAGAGGAGGCACTATAATACGTAAAATTTCGCCGTTATTTTGTGGATTAAAGCCTAAGTTAGCAGCTTGTATGGCTTTATCTATAAGGGGTAAGGTAGATTTGTCAAAAGGCTGAACTACAATGGTGCGAGCATCAGGGGTATTAATATTTGCTGCATGTATCAAAGGAGTCATCTTGCCGTAGTAGTCAATAAGAATGCCCTCAAGCATCTGGGGACTTGCTTTACCTGCGCGTAGTTTCTGCAATTCATTTTTAAGATGCTGTAAAGCAAGCTCCATTCCTTCTTTAGCTTCTTCCAGGCATAATAAACAATCGTCATTCATAGATTTTCTGTGTAAAAATTTTGAGACAAAAATATATTTTTTTATTAAACTATGGTGTTCTTGATAATAATTATTTTATTTTTTAAAACAACTTGCTGATAATTGCTTTATAATCATTGTCATTTAATTTAAAATTACTTCCATTAACTTTATTCAATAACATTAGATTGAAAATATTATCAGTTTCAATTTCTGAAATACCTATTTCATTAAGAGATATAGGGCAGTTTATTGATTTAAAAAAGTTTTTTAATAGTTCTATTGTTTTATAATTATCAGCGCTATTAAAAAGCTCTTTACCGAGTTTTTCAACCCTCTCGGTACGTTTTTTTATTGTATCTAACCAGGCGGGATAAACTATGGTCAGAGAAGCTCCATGTGGAATATCATAGAGTAAAGATAAAATATGACCAATATTATGAACGCCGAAGTCGCCGTTAATCTTACCCCGCATTGTTGAACCGTCAAGCGCCACATTGGCTGCAAACATTATTTTAGCCCGCAATTCATAATCCTGTAAATTTTGTAAAAGCAAAGGACCGTATTCCATCGCTTCTTTAATAATAGAAATAATAAACCTGTCGCTCAATGTAGCCTCGCCTCCGCCAAACCACGCTTCAAGGCAATGAGCAATCAGGTCTGCTATTCCATAAGCTGTGTAATTTGAGGGAACGCTATAAGTAAACTGTGGGTCAAGAAAAGCATAACGAGGATAAAGCAAGTCGTTACTGACAGATGTTTTTCTTTGTTCTTTATGACTTTGCAAAACCGCTATACGATTAGTTTCACTACCGGTCGCTGCAAGCGTCAAAATGCTTATCAGCGGCAGGGCTGTTTTTGGCTTTATTTTATTATCCATAAATTCCCAACCCGAATGATTTACAGGTATTGTGAGGGCTATTACTTTAGCTGAGTCAATAACGCTGCCCCCGCCGAGCGCTATAACTATATCTGCTTTATTAGTTCTGCCTGTCTCTGCCGCCTGGTCAACATCTTCGATTAAAGGATTGGATTTTATTCCGGGATATTCAAAAACCTGGCAACCCCCTTTTATTATTTCATTATAAACTTTTTTATAAATACCATTCTTTTTTACAGATTCTTTACCGTAAACAAGCAAAACGCGTTTGCCTGTTTTATTAACTACAGAGCTCAAATTAGAAATTACATCTTTTCCAAAATATAGAATAGTCGGGTGTTTTGAAATAAAATTTTCCATTATGAATACTATTTTGAATTAATCTTAAAAAATTATCTTTTTTGTAAAAGTTTTATTTGTTGATTTAACAGAAATAAAATATAAAGCTTTTGAGCTGATAAAAGGATTAATATTTAGGGAATTAAATCCTTTAACGATTTCTTTTTTGTCTTTATAAACTAATACTCCTTTTGTATCATATATAGATATATCAATATAAGAGTTTTGTTCTGCTTTT
>JAGODS010000059.1 GCA_017998135.1 Bacteroidales bacterium | reverse complement strand
TTTTTTTTTCAGTTAGATTATCCTTACTTTTTTGTCTATCTATTTCATTATTTATATTTTAAATTTCATTTAATTAATGGTTTTATTGAATAAATCAATTTACAAACTTACATTTTTTTTTTAATCTAATACCCTCTTTTCATTTTTTTTTATTCACCATAAAATTGTATTCCATTATTTAATTTTTAACTTTTATATCATTTATTTAACATTCAACAAATTGGATTTTAATCAGTATTTAAAAAGTCATTTTTTTATTAAAAATTTATTATTTTAAATCTATGAAAATTAATTTTTAATAATTTTGCAAAAAATATCAACAATGGAAAAATCAGATATTTTTCAATCTTTTTATGATGCTTTAATTAAGGCAGCAGCTAACATTGATAATAATTATTATCACGTTAAACTTGCATATTTTAATCAAACAATGTATAGGGAGAATATTTACTGCGCCGAACTATACCACCAGTTAAGAAAAATTTTGGGCGACGATTACCCCTATTTATTAAAAGGTAATGTTGATAAAGCAAGCCATCCTGATATTGTTGAACGCTGTCTTGAATTCGAACCCGAATTTCTTATTCATAAACCGGGTATTTTTGATCCGGAAAGTTCTATATCCATTGTTTTTGTCTGCTCTATTTTGTCTGCATTCAGGTACCACGAAAACCTTACTGAAAAATTCATTAAATCTGCCTGTTCGGTTAATGTAGATGGCGGATACCACAAAGCTATAATATTAATCTATGGGGATGACAGTCCAACACTCGACAAAGGAATTTTTGACACATATAAAAATTATTGCAGGGGTTTATATGACAAAGTATTATTATTATATCACAATAAAATAGGGGAAAAGCCTGAACTAATTAAAATAAATTAGCTTTACTTATTTTCTATTTTAAGACCTTTAACTACCCTTTGCCTCAACTGGCTATTCTGAAAACTATACTTTTTTAAGTTTAAATATGTATAATATGATTTAGAAATTATTTCATATTTTTTATTATTATATTCTATCTTTAAGTTTTTATCTTTATTCAAGGTCTTTAATTTGAATTTCTGATTTATTTTATCATCATAATTTCTTGTAAAACAAAAATTTTTCCCTTTCTCAAAACTAATATAAATATAATATTCATTAATAGAATCACATACACCTGGCGTATTTTTCAGAATATAAATCTTTTCGGATGCTTGTTCCTTTTCTTGCATTAATAATCCTGAAGTTACCTGTAAACCTTCAGAATTCAAATCTTTACGTAGTACAATCTTTTTAGAATTATAAAATTGAACCTTTTTAATATCTATTCCCTGATTGATAAAATTTCTTCTGATGTCATCAGTAAAAACTATATTGGTAGAGCAGGAAGCAGAGATAATAATTGTTAATAAAAATAATAATAATTTATTCACCTTGTTATTAATTAAAAAATATATGTAATTTTGTAAAATATTTCCTGCAAAAATACACTATTTAAAATATTTATTAATTTTGTAACCTTTTATTTTTTATTAATTGAACTATAATATGAAGGTCAGAGCCAGAAGAAGAGTGTTTTATTTATATATACTAATGGCTATTTTATTTCTTGTTTTGTTTTTTCCTTACCCTGATTATAACAATCCTTATAGTACAGCAAAAAATGTTATAATTAATTATTCCTTTTCTGATGGTTTAATGGGTAAAATAGTAAACTCTCCGGCTCATATAAAAGCACTTTTTCTTTATCTTGTTATTGTTGCTTCTTCAAGTTTTTTCGGTTATGTTACTTGTAATATTATGAAAGCCATCAGTTATCAAAAGAGTTTTCTTATTAGTTTTATTGTTTCTTCAGCTCTGGGATTAATCTTTTTTATAGCTTTATTTCTTATTTAATAAATAATGAAATCGGGTACTCAAAATAATGCAGAATTTATAATACCTGTTGAAGGCTCGCTTAGTTTATTAGCACAGGGTTACACCGCTTTATTAAAGTGGAGAAAAATAAAAAAATTACATCAGGAAATAATTTCAAAAAAACAAAAAAGCTAACTTAAATATCAATTGTTATTTAGCAATTTCACTTTAACCTGCAAAATTTTATTTTCTGTGGACTGAAGAATAATAAAAAGAAAAGGGTCAATCTGTATTTCATCATTAATTTTCGGGATATTTTGGAATTTTTGAATTATAAAACCTGCCAGGGTCTCGTATTCATTACTTTCAGGAATATTCAAACTATACTTTTCATTTATATAATCAATCTCCAGCCTGCCTGAAAAGACATATTCATTTTCATTTATTTTCTTATCTGTAAGTTCATCTGTATCATACTCATCATTAATTTCGCCAAAAATTTCTTCAATTAAATCTTCAACAGTCAATATCCCCGCTGTTCCGCCAAATTCATCAACAACAACAGCTATACTTTTCCTCTGTTGAATAAGAAATGTAAGCAATTTATTAGCCATCATACTTTCAGGCACATACAATATATTTCTCTTAACCGACTTAATGTCAGATGGGTCTTTAAATATATCGCCTGAATGAACATAACCTGTGATATTATCTATATTCTCTTTGTAAACTAATATTTTTGAAAATCCTGACTCTATAAATTTCTTCTTCAGATTTTGAATATCGTCCTCTTCGTCAATCGCTATTATTTCAGTTCTCGGTATCAGGCATTCCCTGATTTTAATATTTCTCATCTCCATTGCATTCTGAAAAAGCTGTATATCTCTGTTAATTTCCTTTTCTTCTTCATCTTGCTCCGATTTATACTCATTAATATAAGTTTGCAAATCTCCAAAATTAAAAATACGAGCAGTTTTATTAATTTTTATTTTCAAAATATTAACTAAAATAAATTTAGATATCCCTGTAAAAATAATTACTATAGGAAACAAAAGATAATAGAAGAAATATGCTGGTATAGCCAACAGTTTCAACACATAATTTGAATTAATTTTGAATAATAATTTTGGGAAAAATTCAGCAAGTGTTATTATAACAATAGTAGAAAATAAAGTCTGTATTATTAAAAGATAAAAGCTTGAAATAAAATAATCAGGTATTATAATCTTTATTAAACTTTCTATAATAATAGCTGAAACCATTCCATAAATTACAAGTGATATGGCATTACCTACCAACATTGTAGATATAAATTTAGAAGGGTCGCTAATAAAACCTGATAAGATTTTAGCATTTAGCAAGCCTCTCTTTTTATCTAACTCTATTTTTAGCTTGTTAGACGTAATAAAGGCTATCTCAAGTCCTGAAAAAAAAGCAGATAGTATTAATGTTATTAATAATAAAATCCAGATATTCATTATTTATTTTTATTTATAGGAAAACTGCCTTTCGGTTTCTTTATTTTCCATTTATCAAAATTTTCGTCAGATTCAAAACCATCACCATAAAGTATCTCATCTTTAGTTCTTATTTTCACAAATTTATCAGAATAAATCAATGCGTTCCGTTCATCCCATATCAATTCTTCCGTATTTAATTTTTCACCTGTTTCAAGGTTTTCAACTATTACATTATTTTTTGCTTCCATCCTTTTTTTATCATCATAATAGGTTGCATATTTAGCACTGATTTGAGACCTTATACTTTTATCAGGATTATAAAGATTCGCTTTAAACCCTTTTGACATTATACTTTTTGTATTCTCTCCCGAATATCTATCTATTAAAGGCGCCTGAATAATAGTTTTTAGCTCTGCAGAATCACTATAGTAAATCTTTACATTTTTAAGCCTTTGATAGGGCATATTGGCAGGGTTCTGAAAAGAGCTTACTTTCTTTATATCATTTTCACAGGAAAATAATATAAAACAAAAAAAAAGAAATATTTTTATATCGCTTCTCATTAAATACTTTAATTCACTTATTCATATTTCCTTTTTATAAACCATTTTTCGTAAACACTTAAAGCTAACGTTAGCCTGCAATACTGCTCGGAAATCAGATTATTGTCCGTAGTTCCTCTTTGTCCGGCTTCTATAGCTACGCTCAAGCCTGTCTTACTTCGTTTAAGCGGAAAAACCATACCAAGACTCACCCCTGCTTCATTTATCTGTATAGTATTGAATTTTAAATACGATTGTGCATATCTTATTCCAAACCTGTATTTAACCTTCTGCCAATAACCTGATACAGAGCTTATATCAGGTGTAAATTCAAAGCCTGCTGCTAACTGTAACATATCTGTTAAAGAGTCTTTTCTACCAGCATACTTATATTCAGACCATTGCTGCCAATCAATATCTAATCCTGCATTCCACTTATTATTGTTTGACAACACAAAACCAAAACCTATTGCTAAAGGTAAATTGAAATCAGTTTTAACTGCTTCACTAACGCCTAAGGTATCGTAAGCAGAATAACTATTTATCCCCTTTGATAACCTTTCTACAAAATTGGAATTTTTTATATTAATTTTATCAGATAAAGCAAAACTTAAACCTGTCATTAAACTATATTTTTTGCTTAGTTTCAATCTATGCTGCAATCCATAATTCAGATGAAAATCATTTATAGTAGTACGGTCGGTAAATTTAGCTGCAAAATTATAATCCTCATCCGGAAAATAAATGGATTGAATTCTCTCAAAAGACCCGAAAAAATATGAAATATTTAAACCTACTGATAAGTTCTTGCCTATTTTAAAAGCGTTTCCAAAATACAATTGTTTAACTCCCCCGTCTCCTTCATATATATAATTTATATTACCAATATTATCAGCCCAAATATTTTCTTGCAATTTATATCCCATATTAGAAAAAGGAATTAATCCCAAAGCTGCTTTCCATCTTTTCATCAATGGAAAACCAAAACTCAAATATCCTAAAGAAGTATAATTACCGTTTTGTTTTAAATCTGTTGTCTGTAACCTATAGAAATCGCTTATTATTGCTGTTTCAAAAACAAAAGATGCCGAATCAAAACCTGTGTAAGATGCAGGATTTAGATAATTAACTGTTATAGCATCACTGTAAGCATTATGTAAATAACCTATACCTGAATTAGACCTGAATTTATATATCTCAATATCTCCTAACCCGTATTTTGAATACGGTGAAACTATCCTGGTCTGATTAAAAACAGATACGTAAGACAATAATATTATTAATATTAATGTAGGTTTTATCAGCTCTTTTATATTAAGTTCTTTTAATATGTTTATCATTATAATTAAGTATTATATTTAACCCTATTAATACAATATTAGGGACTGCAAATATGCGAAATTTTATTTTATCTTTAATAAAATTATAATCTCCCCCGCTCAATATAACTATCAAATCCTTATATTTATTATTATATTCCCGTATAAAACCCTCAATTTCCATAATAACACCATTTAAGACCCCTGAAAGAATGCAAGTTTCTGTATTTGTTCCGGTTAATACATAATTATTAAATGATGTTATCAAAGGTAATTGACCCGTATAATAATTTAAAGCTTTTAATCGCATTGTTATTCCTGGTGAAATTGCACCTCCTTTATAAAGCTTTTTTGAACTTATAAAATCGTAAGTTATGCAAGTCCCTGCATTAATAACAAGCAAATTAACACAAGGAAACATATAATTTGCTCCGCAAACGGCTGCAAGCCTATCACTGCCTAATGTTGAAGGAGTTTCATATTTATTAACAAAAGGTAAATTCAAATTGCTATTAAATTTAACTATTTTAAAATTACTTAATTCCTCTAATGCTAAAATTATCTCCTTTTCAATATCTCCTTTAACTGAAGATATAATTATATTCTTCACTTTTTTATGCTTTTTAAGGTATTTTTCTAAAACTCTTTTATTAAAAACACTAAAAAAATCAGTTTCAACTAAGACAAAACCATCAAAAAGCCCTGTTTTTGTCCTTGTGTTTCCTATATCTATTGTTAGATTCATAAAAAAAATATTATTTTAATATCCTGAAAATCATAGAATAATCAAATTTATCAAACTGCTAAAGTAAAAAAATATTTTGAGATATGGAAAATACAAATATTTTTGCACCGAAATTGTTTTCATATTTGTTTTCATAGTTTTAAAGTTAGTAAAAGGAGGTACCTTAGCTCAGTTGGTAGAGCAACGGACTGAAAATCCGTGTGTCCCTGGTTCAATTCCAGGAGGTACCACTACCCTTAAAATTTCCCTTTTACCTTAGTAAAACAACTACTCATAAAAAAGAAAACATCCCTTTAGTTTTTTTTATTTCACTTCAACAAATTATAATTTCTGATTTTTCCCAAAAAGGTTTTGAATTAAACCTTTGAGATTTTTTAATATAACCGATTTGCTCCCTTATTTTAATCATTGATTAGCTTAATTATTTTATTTTTGCAGAAAATATTAAATAAAATCTACTTTGAAAAAACTTCATAAACTTGTTATAAATTCTTATTTTGGTCCTTTTATTATGACCTTTTTTATAGCAATGTTTATTTTATTAATGCAGTTTTTATGGAAATATATCGACGATCTGGTAGGTAAAGGATTGGAATGGTATATTATTGCCGAATTGCTGTTTTATGCATCTTCTACTTTTGTACCTTTAGCTCTGCCTTTGGCTATGTTATTATCTTCTTTAATGACCTTTGGCAATTTTGGTGAGAAATATGAACTGGTAGCAATGAAATCTTCAGGAATTTCTTTCAGAAAAATTATGCAATCTATTACTCTATTTTCTGTTTTTATTTCTATTGCCGCTTTTTATTTCTCAAATAATATTTTACCTATAGCAAATCTAAAAATGCGAACCCTGCTCTATGATGTCAGAGAACAAAAACCTGCTGTCAACATAAAAGAAGGTGTCTTTTATTATGGTATAGATAATTATAATATCAGGGTCGGAAAGAAGGACAATGATGGTAAAACTATTCATAAAGTAATGATTTATGACCACACACAACACCTTGGAAATAATAATATCACTTTAGCCGAATGGGGTAAAATGGAATTTACTGAAGATAAAAGATTCCTTATTTTTAATTTATATAACGGTGTAAATTACTCTGAAGACATTTCTAACAGAAAAAAAGCTGAAAGAATGTTATTACAGAGAATTGAATTTAAAGAACAGGTTATCAGTATTGACCTGTCTGAATTTGCCCTTAGCAGAACTAATGAAGATTTCTTTAAGGATAATTACAGGATGCTTAACCTTAAACAACTTAACATTGTTATTGACAGTCTAACTGCTAATCTTAATAAAAATAAAAAAAGATATATTACAGGTCTTTTTAAAGATTATATGCCTAATTATAATTTCATTGACTCCGTTAATCTTGATAGTAATAAAGATAAAAATCTGTTAAGTCTGAATAATACAGATAAGGATAAAAGAAATTTGATTTACAATCAGGCATTGGAAATAACCCGAAGAGCTAAAGAATATATACTGATGGAAAATGAAGACCAAAAAAACAGGGCAAGAATTATTAATAAGCATTTTATTGAATATCACAGAAAATATACTTTATCCGTTGCCTGTCTGATTTTCTTTTTCATTGGCGCACCTTTAGGTGCTATAATCAGGCGGGGCGGCTTTGGACTTCCTGTCGTCATTTCAGTGGTTTTCTTTATTGTTTACCATGTTATTTCTGTTATTGGTGAAAAATTTGCAAGAGAAAGCGTTATTCCTGTTAACCTCGGTATGTGGATATCAACAATTTTAGTCTTTCCCCTCGGTGTTTTATTAACTTATAAAGCTACTACTGACGCTCCTTTGCTTGATGTTGAAGCCTGGAATAAAATTTTTAAGTTCTTTTTCATAAAGAAAAAAAAGGTTAATAATGAATAATATATTTCTTTAAAGACACTAAGAATAATGAAGCTACAGATAAAATGAAGATATTACAAATATGTCATAAAGCTCCTTATCCTCCCAAAGAAGGTGGTCCGCTGGCAGTTAATGTCTTAACAGAAGTGCTGCAGGCTGACGGGCATATTGTTCATATTATCTGTATTTCTACTCCTAAATATTATGTTGACAAATCTTTAATCCCTAAAGATTATAAAGATAGAACCAAATTTGATAGCGTTTTTATTGATACTAATGTTAAAATAATTCCTGCTTTTTTAAATTTGTTTTCTTCAAAATCATATAATATTGAGCGTTTTTATTCTATTGAATTTGACACTGCTCTTAAAACCAAATTAATAAAAAACAAATATGATATAGTTCAATTGGAATCTCTCTTTGTTACTCCGTATTTGAATACTATCAGAAATAACTCAAAGGCTAAAATCATACTTCGCTCTCATAATATTGAATATCTTATATGGGAACGACTTGCTGAGGAAACAAAAAATCCTTTAAAAAAGTATTATCTGAATCTGTTAGCAACAAAACTCAAAAAATATGAATTAGCTTTACTTAATCAATATGATGCCATTTTAACAATTTCAGATAAGGATTTACAATATTACAAAAACCACAACTGCACTTTACCTATTCTTAATCTTCCTTTCGGTGTTAACATTGAAAATTATAATAAACCAACCAACAAATCTACTGAATTTCCATCACTGTTTTTTATCGGCTCTATGGATTGGAAACCCAACCTACAGGGCTTAAATTGGTTTCTCAATAAAATATGGCTTAACATTTATTACAAGTTCCCCGGATTAACATTTTATATAGCAGGTAGAAATATCCCTGAAACACTTACTAAATCAAAATACCCGCAAGTTGTAATTGTAGGCGAAGTAGAAAATGCAATCTCATTTATTCATTCCAAAGCGATTATGCTTGTTCCTCTGCTTTCTGGCGGCGGTATCAGGATTAAAATTATTGAAGCTATGGCGGCTGCCAAAACTATTGTTTCTACTGCTATTGGAGCTGAAGGCATCGATTATACAGACAGGCAAAACATTCTTATTGCTAATAGCGTTAATGAATTTTGTTCCTGCATTAATTTATGTATTAATGATAAAAAATACTCTGATGAGATTGGTTTAAATGCAAGAAATTTTATTTTTAAGAATCATAATAATAAAACTCTTATCAGCGAACTTACCCGATTTTATGACAATTTATTATCTTAACCTAAATATTTTTACTATACTTAAAATTTAATTTAAAACAAAGTATTTTTAATTATAAACTATGAATAAGAAATGAATTAAATCAAACAAAGCAATTAATGAAAATTTTAATATTAGTTTCACGAATACCATACCCATTAGAAAAAGGGGATAAACTAAGGGCTTACCATCATATAAAGCATTTGTCCCGTAACAATGAAATCATTTTATGTTGCCTGAATGATTTAAAAAATACTAAAGATTACACTTCTCATTTACAACCCTTTTGTAAGAAAATTCATATAATAGATTTACCTGCTTTGTCTATTTTAATTAATCTTTTTAAAGCTTTTATAAAAAAGAAACCTTTACAAATTGGTTATTTCTTCAATAAAAAAGCAAAAAAAACTATTGATAAAATTATTAAACTGGAAAAACCTGACCGAATATTCTGCCAGTTAATAAGGGTTACAGAATACGTAAAAGACTACAATATTAACAAAACTCTTGACTACCAGGATGTATTTTCTACAGGTATGAAAAGGATTGAACAATACTCTCCCTTTTATCTCAAATGGATTTATAAGCTGGAAGCTAAGAGATTAAAACATTACGAAAGCAATATCTTTGATTATTTTAATAAAAAAATTATTATTTCAGCTCCTGACAGAAACGAAATTCATCATAAAAATAAAAAAGATATACACATTATTCCCAATGGAATTGACCTGAATTTTTTTACAAAAATAGAAGCATCTAAAACCTTTGATTTAGTCTTTGTTGGAAATATGTCTTATTATCCAAATGTTGTTAGTGTGCTATATCTTGCTAAAGAAATTTTACCCTTAGTAAAAAAACAAATACCTAATATTAAACTTTTAATTGCAGGTGCAAAGCCTGTTAAAAAAATTCTTAAGCTACAATCAGAAGATATTACTGTCAAAGGCTGGGTTGATGATATAAGGCATTGCTATGCTTCTGCCAAAATTTTCATAGCGCCTATGCTTATAGGTACAGGTTTGCAAAACAAACTCCTTGAAGCAATGGCGATGCAATTGCCCTGCATCACCTCTCCCCTTGCCAATGACGCTCTTAAAGCAATTAATAATAAAGAAATTATCGTTTGCAATAACAGCGATGCTTATGCAAACGCAATCACCGAACTGATTAACAATCCTGACAAAGCTCACGAAATAGCCCTTAACGGAAATAAATTCGTTTCTGCTAACTATAACTGGGACATTTTGAATACTCAGCTTGAAAATATTATCCTTTTATAAACCCTATTAATTCAGGCTTTCAAAATTTGTCTGTTTATTCCTTCGTATTATTAACCCGGGATATATTTCTCGTAACTACTCAGCAGCTGATTAAATACCAGGTACTAAGTACCAGATTCATTGCTTATACTAAGGTTTATAAGGTTTTTACAATATACACTCTAAAATTTCACTGCTGAGTAGTTACAAATATTTGTAGCAAAATAATAATTCCCCCAATTCCAAAATATCCCGTAGGGATTAAATATTTGTAGCAAAATATAACAACCCCCGATAACAATCTATCCCGTAGGGATTAAATATTTGTAACTACTCAGCAGTTAATTAATAAGAAATAATAAAAGTTTCAAAACATACATAATTTTATTTTTATTTTTTTAACCTTAGTATAAAACTTTAAATACCTTATATATCAACCTTATTAACTTATTTTGAATACTAAATACTCAATAT
>JAGODS010000058.1 GCA_017998135.1 Bacteroidales bacterium | reverse complement strand
AGCGGAGCATAAAAATGTATTGATTCAGATTGGTGGAAACTGGTGTCCGTGGTGTATAAGGTTGCATAAGTTTTTTGAAACTAATGTTAAAGCAGATTCATTAATTAAAGAAGGATATGTTTTTTTGTTAATTAATTATAGTAAAGAAAATAAAAATTTGCACATACTTAAAAAACTTGATTACCCGCAGAGATTTGGTTTTCCTGTATTGGTTGTGCTTAACAACAAGGGAGTAAGAATACATACGCAGGATACAGGTTTATTAGAAGAAGGGAGCGGTTATGATGAGAAAAAAGTTATAGGTTTTTTGAAAAACTGGACAATTATGGCTTTGGACGACAAACTTTATAATAAATAATAGTTTTCTGTTTATTTTCTTAAAATAAATTTAAGACGAAGCGTGGACGCTTCGCCTAACAGAAAATGTTTCACATTTGCAAAATGTGAAACATTTAACGACGGGGACGCTTCACCTAATGGGTGGACTTCTAAAAACTAATAAAAATATAACCTCACCCTCTCCTAAAATTAGGAGAGGGCAAATGATTATTGAAAAAAAAAAATTAAAGTTAACATCAAATATAGAAAATATATATACTTTTGTTGCTTAATTTTTAACTAATATATTATGAAATGCTTTAACACACTATTAATTGGATTTTTATTAATTTTTAGTATTAATCTATTTGCTCAGACTTATAATCCCGACTATCAGGACGGAAAAGTTTGGGTGAAAATTAAGGATGGCTTAAAGGTTAATATACCTGTAAATGCAGATAAAACTGTTGACCCAGCCAATCTTTCAATCTTAAAAAAGGAAATGCAGAAATACAATGTGAACCTTGTAAGGCGTCCTTTTGATCTTAACAATAATCCTGTGCTTTTAAAGACTTATGAATTAAACTTTGATAATTTTGCAGATATAGATAAAATTATCAGTGATTTAGCGACTAATCCTAATGTAGAATATGCAGAAAAAATACCTATGTCAAAACGACTTTATTCACCTAATGATAAATGGTATCAGAGTAAAGGGTCCTACGGACAAAATTACAAATGGCACTGGCAGATGATAAATATGGAAAAAGCCTGGGATTTAACTCAAGGTTTGGCAAGTGTGAAGATAGCAATAGTAGATGATGCTATCTATACAAATCATCCTGATTTGACAGGCAAGATAGTAGCAACTTATGATGCAACTACAGGAGGAACAAATTGTAATCCACCAACTGCACTTGATCAGGCGCATGATGATGAAAACTTTTATAACTGGTCTCACGGTTCGCATTGCGCAGGTCTGGCAGCAGCTAATACAAATAATTCAGTTGGTGTAGCGGGAGCAGGTTTTAATTGTAAAATAATAGCAGTTAAATGTGCAAGAAACAGCGATGCTGCTATGTCAGCAACTTATGAAGGTGTGCAATGGGCAGCTAATAACGGAGCAAATATAATATCAATGTCATGGGGAAATGAAGATTCTCAGACAGGCAAGAATATATTTCAATCAGCATATAATATGGGCATTATTCTTGTATCAGCCGCAGGAAATGATAATGCAACGACTAAGCTTTATCCTGCTTCTTATGATTTTGTAATATCTGTAGGAGCTTTAGATAATGGTTATACTAAATGGGTTTCAGCATCTACCGCTGGTTCAAATTATAATGATGCAGTAGATATAATGGCACCTGGAGGATTTGACAGAACTTTACCCAGCTATCCCACCTGTCTTTTAAGTTGTACTTATACATTATTAACTTACGAACAAAAACAGGGAACCTCGCAGGCTTGTCCAATAGTATCTGGAATATGTGGGTTGATAAAATCAGTAAATTCATCATTAACACCGGCGCAGGTTTTAGATATAATTAAATCAACAGCAAAAAATATAGATTCCTATAATTCAGCTTATGTAGGCAAAATAGGAGCAGGCTGTATTGATGCTTACGCTGCAGTATTAAAAGCCAAAGGAGGCGAGCCACCAGTGGAGACCTGTGATACATTGCTTCATAACAAAGGCTATTTTACAGGAGAACAGGTAGCAGTTTACGAATTAAATGAGTCGTCAGGCGGAACTGGATATTTAGCAGGCACCAATTCATTCGGAGACCAGAAATTTGCAAATAAATATCCTAATTCAAAAGAATTGTCAGTAAATTCTGCACTTGTATGGTTTGGAGTTGCAGAAGGTAGCAGCGGTGAAGTTCAGGTTGCAGTATGGGATAAAAGTAATGAGGGTAAGCCTAAGAATATGTTAACTTATACAAACATTCCTGTTAAAACTGTAGTTGATGCTATAAAAAATAATAAGGGAGTAGTAATAGCAGAATTTCTTGAGCCTGCAGTTGTAACTGGAGATTTTTTTGTTAGCGTCTCTATTCCATCGGTTTCAGGAGTAACAATAGCTTTATATACTAATGTGTTAAACCAGATAAATGGTTCTCCTTATGCCTGGATGCAGGATAAAGATGGCGATTGGTATGATTTTGTAGAAATATGGGGAGATAAAATGCCTATGACAATGTGTATATTTCCTATAGTTTGCACCAGCGTTGATGTACCTGCAAATATGGTTAAGGAAGATAATTTTAATATTTACCCTAATCCTGCAAAGGACAAATTGTATATTAGTTATAAAGGAACACCTGCATCTAAAGGAGAAGTTAGTATATATAATCTTTTTGGCAGTTTAATTCAAACGATTAAAAAAGATATTAACAACGAAATAATAGAAATACCTGTTGAAAATATGAAAGAAGGATTGTATTTGATTACTATTAAAACACCCGTCAAAACACTTACAAGAAGAGTAAATATAATAAAGTAGAAAACATATAAAAATCAAAGCAAACCCTGCAGGTTGAAAAATCTGTGGGGTTTTTTAATGCAGATTATTATTAATATTGTAAAGTTTTTTTTACTGATTTGCTTAAATATATAACCATATTATTACTCTTGATTACATATACATACGCACAGGAAATAAGTAACCTGCGACGTAAGACTTTTTATATACAACATAATGATACTATTAAAATTGATACATTGAGTATAATACCTGGAACTGTCGTTATTTTTACAGATTCAGGATTAATAAAAGAAAACAATGAATTTAAAATAAATTACATAACTGCAAGCATAATAATAAATAAAGAAATAGCAAAAAAATTCAAAGACCTTGATATATCATATAGGGTTTATCCTTATAATTTTTCAAAAGAATTTAAACATAAAGAACTAAAAAATGAAGAAAACAAAGAAGGCGCAAAGATAATATATGAGAAAAAGACAAAAGAGAAGCAGGATATTTTAGATATAAAAGGGATAGAAAAAAAGGGGACTATACAGCGAGGGATAAGTTTAGGGAATAAGCAGGATGTAATCGTAAATAGCTCAATGAATCTGCAATTGAGGGGGGATTTAGGAAATAATATCAAAATAGCAGCGGCAATAACAGATAATAATATTCCAGTCCAGCCCGAAGGTAATACCCATCAATTACAGGAATTTGACAAGGTTTATATAGAACTGAGTAAAGATGAAGCGCTATTAAAAGCAGGAGATTTTGACCTTAAAAGCAATAATATTTATTTTATGAAATATTATAAAAAAGCGCAGGGGTTGAATAGTTATTTAAAAATACCTTTGAATAAGAAAAATAAAGATAAAAATTTAGCAGTAAAAGCCAGTGCAGCATTATCAAAAGGTAAATACGCCAAAAATAATATTGATGTAATTGAGGGCGTTCAGGGTCCTTATAAACTAAAGGGGAATGAAAATGAGAGTTATATAGTTATTATAGCAGGCAGTGAAAAAGTATATATAGACGGACAACTTCTCAAACGAGGGTTGGATAATGACTATATTATAGATTATAATATGTCAGAACTTAGTTTTACAGTGAAAAATGTAATAACAAAAGATATAAGAATTTATGTTGAGTTTCAATATACAGATAAAAAATATTCAAGGACTCTTTTTCAGACAGGAATATTATATACAGACAAGAAATTAAAACTTGGATTTAATTTCTATTCAGAGCAGGATTTAAAAAATCAACCCATACAGCAACGGCTTAATACCAAAGATAAGTTGCTGTTAGCTACAATAGGCGATAGTATTGATAAGGCATATATTAAGAAAATTGACAGAGTCGCTTTTAGTACGGATGAAATTCTATACAGTAAAACAGATACTCTTGTGAATAGTATATTATATGATTCGGTATTTATCTATTCAACCAATCCGCTGAAAGCGCATTACAGGCTTGGTTTTTCGAAAGTAGGGGAGGGGAGAGGCAATTATATACAGGTAACAACTATGGGCAATGGAAGGGTATATAAATGGCTTGCACCTGTCAATGGGATTAAACAGGGAGCTTATGAACCTTATATCTTGTTAGTTAGTCCAAAAAAAGCACAAATGTATGATATTAATGCCGAATATAAACTTGGTAAAAATACGATAGTTTCTTACGAAATGGCGATAAGTAACAAAGATCTGAATACTTTTTCAAAAATTAATAATGAAGATAATATAGGAAAAGCTTTCAGGTTAAGGCTTACAAATACAGTTCTGTTTAACGGAGATTCTATTAAAAGGTGGAAATTAAACTCTCAATTAGATTATGAATATAAAGATGAGCTTTTCAGAGCAGTGGAGAACTATAAAGCCATTGAATTTGAGAGAGACTGGAATATAATAAATAAAGATGAAGAGGTAGAGCAGTTGCCATCTTTAAATTTAAGACTCTTTAACCAAGGCAAAGGCTTTTTTAATTATAATGTTAGTTCTTTATTTAAGGGAACAAACGATAGGGCATTGAGAAACAGTTTTGATTTGGATTTGGGTAAAAAGAAAAATAATATTAAATATCATTGCAGTTTTCTTTTAACTGATTATGTTTCGGGCAAAAGTAATTTTCTAAGGCAGAATGCAATGCTATCAAAGAATTTTAAATTTCTAACCGCAGGCGCCCTTGCTGAAATGGAAAGTAATAAACTAAAGAGCATAACATTTGATAGCTTGCAGTCGGGTAGTGCCTCCTTTTATGAATATGGATTTTTTGTTAAAAAAGCTGATTCTATAGCCGATATAAATGTTTATTTCAAAAAGAGAGATGATTATTTACCAGTCGAAAATGAATTTAAAATATCAAGTGAAGCTCGCAATTTTGGGGCAGAAATAACAGCTTTAAAGCAAGATAATAACAGATTGTATATTAATTTTAATTACCGCTTGCTTGATTTAAAAGATACGACCTTGCTTAAAACTAAAGATTTGTCAGAAAACACGGCATCTGGCAGGCTTGAATATTTCACAAAACAGTTGAAAGGAGCACTTGTAAATACTACGTTTTATGAAGCTGCGACCGGTATGGAAGCTAAAAAAGAATATTCATATTTTAAAGTAGCTGATGGCAAAGGTGTTTATACCTGGAAAGATTACAATAATAACAATATTCCCGAGTTAAATGAATTTGAAATGGCTGCTTTTAAAGATGAAGCAGCATATTTAAGAATCTGGACGCCGACAGATGCTTATATGAAAACATATACTAATCAGTTTAATGAAGCTATTAATCTCAATCCGTCTTTGCTTTGGAAAGAAAAAAATATTGTTAAACTGATAATTTCTACGATTTCAGCGTCATCGGTTTTAAATATAGACAGGAAAACCTCTGCAAAACGAACTATGTTCGCCTATAATCTTTTCAATATTAATGAACAGGATGATGAATTAAGCAGTCTTGTTTTTAATTCAAGAAACACAATTTATTTTAACAGGAATAATCCTAAATTTGCTGCTGAATTGTCTTATAATGAAAGAAATAATAAAATTAATTTGGTTAATGGCTTTGAAACAACAGGCAGAATTGAAAGAAGTTTAAAATTCAGATGGAACATCGTTAAACAATTAATGTATAACAACCAAATTAATACAGGTAATAAAAGCAGTTCGGCTATTCAATATTCAGGAAGAAATTTTTCTATAAAATATTATGATTTAAGCGATGGTTTAACTTATCAGCCTGATAATAATTTAAGGCTTGCCCTAAATTACAGATATGCAGATAAGAAAGCCTTATATGACAGCAAAAATGAAATTTGTTTTATAAATAATCCTTCTTTTGAAATACGTTATAGTCGTGTTGGCAAAGTTTCTTTTTCAGCAAGGTTTAATTATTTGAATATAAAGTATTCGGGAACATCTAATTCGGCACTCGCTTTTGATATGCTTGAAGGTCTTAATAAAGGTGATAATTATGTTTGGAATATCAACTATCAGCGTAGTATAGGTGTTTACCTGCAATTATCTCTTACTTACGAAGGCAGGCAAAGTGCAGGAAATAAAACCATTCACACAGGGACAATGCAACTGAGAGCTAGTTTTTAACCTGATTAATTCATGAATTTTTTCAAAAAATACATCTCCCGCAGATTCCGCAGATTTTCGCTGATATTAATTTTTTCTGCGTTTATTTGCGTTATCTGCGGGAAACTCTAATTAGTAACATTTTTGTATGAATTATTCAGGTTAACTCTATTGTTGTAAACAACAAATAATAGACGAAGCGTAGACGCTTCGCCTAACGGGTGGACGCTTCGCCTAACGGGTGGACGCTTCGCCTAACGGGTGGATACTTCGCCTAACAGTAATGTTTCACATTTGCAAAATGTGAAACATTACTGTTATAAAAATAAATATTGTTTTTCTTTATAGTTTATAATATTGATAAATATCAAAGATTTAAAAAAATTACACATTGCAATCGGAATTTATATAATTTTGGACAAAATTTCTAAATATTCTTACTATGAAAGTATATAAGCTATTCTTTTTATTGTTTATGTTGTCTTTTAGTTTTGCTTTATTTGCGCAAACAGTAAATCCTGATTGCCAGGACGGTAAAATATATTTTAAAATTAAAGAGCTGTCCAGAGTGAATTTAAAAGTTAATGCTGATGAATCGGTTGACCTTAAAAATGCTCCATTTCTTAAGAATCTTATCAGGAAATATCATATTACATCAATAGAACGCCCTTTTATTCTGAAAAATTCGGTAGAGCTTTTAAAAACATTTAAGTTAACTTTTAATGATATTAATTTAGTTGATGAACTAATAAAAGACATTCAATCTTTTGATTTTATTGAATATGCAGAGAAGGTGCCTTTACACAGGCTTTGCTATGAACCTAATGACCCGTTGTATAAGACCGAGAAGGGATATTTTAACTGGAACTGGTGGTTAGATAAAGTAAAAGCGCAGCAAGCCTGGGATATTTCTAAAGGTAACGCTTCGGTTTATGTGGGTATTGTAGATAATGCCTTTTAGAAGTCCCACCCCGATTTGCAGGGTAAACTTTATAAACAATCAGATATTTCGGATAATGATAGTGATGTCAATCCGCCTTCAGTCAGCAGTATTGAAGATCAGTATGACTGGTCGCATGGTACTCATATAGCTGGTATAATAGCTGCTAATATGGATAATGGAATAGGTATAACAGGTATAGCGCCTAATGTGAAAATCATTTTTGCCAAACAACGTTCAAATGATGGCAGTTCTTATTCAGATGATGCAATGAAAGCTGTTGCCTGGGTGGCTAATAATGGCGCCTGGGTTATAAATATGTCATGGGGAACTTATTATTATTCGCAAACCGAACAGAAATTAATGACAGATTGTTATAATGCAGGAATAGTAATGATAGCAGCAGCAGGAAATGACGGAGAAGGGGATAACAAAACTCATTATCCTGCGGCTTACGCAAATGTTATAGCTGTAGGCTCTACAAATGAGGACGATAAGAGGTCGGCATTTTCGCAATATGGCACCTGGCTTGATATATCAGCACCAGGCGGTTATTCGCCTGATGAGCCAACAAGCCAGAACTCAAACAAAATATCTGTTTTAAGTACAACTTATAATAATGCAGATATGGCTCAAAATTTCTTTCCTAATGAGAAATATGACCTTATGCAGGGAACTTCTATGTCATGTCCTGTAGTTACAGGCATAGTAGCGTTGATGCTTTCAGTAAATCCCAGTCTAACACCTAAACAAATAGAGACTTGTCTTAAAAGCAGCGCTACCAATATAGATGCCCTCAATCCGGGGTTTGCCTCTAAAATCGGAGCTGGCAGGGCTGATGCATTTAATGCACTTAAATGTATTGGCGGTTATGTGCCTCTTAAAGCTGATTTTAAAGCAGATAATACTTCAGTTCCCCCTGGAGGATCTGTTAATTTTACAGATTTATCGATTGGCGACCCTGAAAGCTGGGAATGGACTTTTGAAGGAGGCAGTCCTGCTTCTTCTACATTACAAAATCCAGGTAATATTGTTTACAATTTACCAGGGAACTATAAAGTTAGTTTAACTGTAAAAAATCCTAAAACGTCAAACAGTATAAGCAAAGACTCATATATTACAGTAAAGGAAGGAGCTCAAGCCTGCGATACCCTTAATTTCCCTATGCCAGGTAAACCCTGTATTTTTATGTTATCAGATAAGGGAGGCTATATAGCAGGTAATAATTCTTATGGATTTGTCGGAATAGCACAGTATTTTCCTAAGTCTTCTTATAATAATAATAATATAATTACGGGGGCAAAAATCAGGTTTGGAGAGATAACAGGAAATGATGCCAATACTGTTGGTATAGCTATATGGAATAATTCAGGCAGTGGCGGGGCGCCAGGCTCAACTCCAATTTATACAAAACAAATAACTTTAGGTTCAGTTAAAGCAGATGTAAAAAAGAATCTTTATACAGAAATTGTTTTTGAAAAGGAAATATCAATTACGGGACCTTTTTATATGGGCGTTATTTTACCTACTGCTAAAGGAGATACGGCTGTAGTAATTACTACGGAAGAAAAAGCAGGCACCTCTGAAGACGCATGGATTAGAATGCCTAATGGGTGGACAACTTATGATAAAGCTACTTCAGGGCAATTACTGATTAAACTGTATATTTCTCCTTATGTCTGCCAGGACACCAAACCAAAAGCTCCTGTTGCAGCATTTAGTTCTGATAAAACTATTATTAATGAAGGCGAAATGATAAATTTTTTTGATAATTCAACAGGGTCGCCTGAAAGCTGGCAATGGACCTTTGATGGAGGCAACCCATCTTCATCAACTCTGCAAAATCCTAAAAACATTATTTATTCAAAAGCAGGTAAATATAATGTTAGTTTGACATCAACCAATAAACAGGGCAGTGATACCAAATCAGTTACAGCTTATATTACTGTTAATGTAAATATGGGCGTTTGCGATACTTTAGGTTTTAATTTATCGGGTAATCCTATTATTCCGAGAACTGCCAAAGGTTTTGCTACAGGTAATAATGAGTATTCTATGGCTGCAAATGCAAGGTATTTCAATAGTTATGGAGAAGCAAATACAATAGTCGGGGCGAGAATATGGTTTGGTTATGCCACCGGTAATTCAAACAATTCCTGCAAAATTGGTATATGGAATAGTAAAAGTAACAAACCTGCGGCTGTTAATCCAAATTTCAGTTATACTCTTTCGCTGGGCACAGTCATTTCCGATGTTAGTAAAGAATATTATACAGATGTACTTTTTGATACTCCATATAATATAACAGGACCTTTTTTTATTGGAGTAATTTTCCCGACTACAGCGGGAGATACGGTTGCCATTGTAACTAACGAACCTGACCCGACAAGGACTATTAGTTCCTGGACTTTATATAAAAACGCCTGGTATCATTTCAATTCTATATGGCTTGATGCTAATGAAAAACCGGGTCTTTGCGTTGATTTGGGTATATTTCCCTTTGTTTGTAAGAAAGAAGTAGAGATTAAGGAACTTTCAGGACAAGCAGAAAACCTGTTTTCTATTTATCCTAATCCTGCTAAGGATTTTATAACTGTTGAATCAAACATAACGCTTAAAGAATGCAGGTTCAGACTTTTTAATAATACAGGTTCTCTACTTTATGATTATCAAAATAAATCGGATAACCAACATTTTACTGTTGATATTTCTAATCAGCCTGCAGGTATTTATTTTCTAATAATTCAGAACAAATTATTTATAAAAAAACAAAAAGTTATAATCATCAGATAAAAATGAAAATTATTAAAACAGGTATCAAAGGCTACAGAGAAGAAATAGTTACTAAAGATAAAACAGCTAAATATTATGGGTCAGGCTTGGTTGAAGTATTTGCTACACCTGCGATGATAGCTCTTATGGAAAATACTGCGCTACATAGTATAGACATATTATTACAAGAAGGATATTCCTCTGTCGGTATTGATATATCTGTTAAGCATTTAAAAGCAACACCTTTAAACGCTAAAGTATGGTGTGAGTCCATAGTAACAGGGGTGGAAGGAAAGAAAATATTTTTTTCGCTGAAAGCATATTATGATAAAGGACTGATAGGAGAGGGCACCCATACCAGATATATTATCAATATTAAAGATTTTATGAATAAATTATTATAGGGTATCTCTAAAAACTCCGTTTCCCCCATAAATATAACCAAACCCCGAAGGGGTGTTAGGATGGTAGAAGATTAAAATTCCCTCTAAATATAACCAAACCCCGAAGGGGTGTTAGGATGGTAGAAGATTAAAATTCCCCCATAAATATAACCAAACCCCGAAGGGGTGTTAGGATGGTAGAAGATTAAAATTCCCTCTAAATATAACCAAACCCCGAAGGGGTGTTAGCATGGTAGAGGTGAGGTTAAATTTTTATTAGTTTTTAGATGTTCCCTATAGGAGAT
>JAGODS010000057.1 GCA_017998135.1 Bacteroidales bacterium | reverse complement strand
CTTTAAGAGCGAGTAAAGGTTTGTTAAAGACCCAGCCGTAAATAATTTCGGATAAAGTTCCGGCTCTTCCGCCAATAGCAATAACCAGATCGCAGGAAAGTACGGTTAAGAAATTACGGCTATAGCCAATTCCGGTCGGTATAACAACAGAACAATAAGAATTTGCATCTTCAAGTTTATCAGAAGGGATTATTCCAATAGATAAACCTCCAATATCAGCAACTCCTTTACTTACCGCTTCCATAATACCTCCTCGTCCACCGGTGATAACAACTATACCCATTTCAGCAAGCAGTTTGCCAGTAGCTTCAGCAAGTTCGCACAGCTCTAAAGAAGCAGAAGAATCACCTATTACTGTAATTTGAAAATATCTGTTTTGTTTCATTTTTTAAGAGAATTAATTTTTGCTAAATTAAATAATTTTAAAAAACGGAATATTCCTTATTATTAAATGCTATTAAAAAGGATAAAAATGAAAAATAATTATTAAAAAATCATAAATATAATTGTTTAATAAAAAAAAGTATAATTTTGTAAACTGAATTTAAAAATTTATTTATATGAAAAAGGTTACAATTTTTATAATTTGCATAATAAGTTATGCCTATGCTCAAAAGCCTTGTGCTAATATCCCTTTAGTTAATTATGGCGGACAAGCCTATAAAACTATAGAATTAGGAAAACAATGCTGGTTTAAGGAAAATTTGAATATTGGCGAAATTATTCAGGGTAAAGAAGAGCAAACAGATAATAAAAAAATAGAAAAATATTGTTATGATAATGTTACGAGTAATTGTAAACTTTATGGAGGACTTTATCAGTGGGGTGAATTAATGCATTATATTTCAACAGAAGGCACACAGGGAATATGTCCTGAAAATTGGCGTATACCTACTGACAAAGATTTTGCAGAACTCGAGATGTTTCTCGGTATAAGTGAGTCAGATCTTTTAAAAACAGGTAATCGTGGTACCACCCAATCTTTCAAACTCATAAAAAAAGGTTCATATATTCAGGCAACCGCAAATGGTTTTGATGCTTTATATGTAGGTAATAGATTGGAAGATGGGACTTTTTCTGATTTTAATGTAGTTTCTTATTTTTGGACTTCTTCTTTAGGAGATAGTGATAAGTTAGCAATTGCTCGTTTTATGATAACTGAAGACGGTGCTATATACCGCGAAATGCAGACCAAAACCAAAGCCTTCTCGGTGCGCTGCATTAAAAATTGATTATTTAAAAACTAAGATTAGCAGAGTTTAGTAATTTCTTTTGGTAATAGTCGCATATTACTTTACTTTGCTTTATTTTATAATAAAAAACTGACTTCAAGAATAAGAAATCTTCCAGGTGATAAAAGGCCTTTGGAGTCATAAAAGGTTTTATCTAATAAATTTTGAACTGTAATAGAACTACTAAAATATTTGTTTAATTTTTTTTGTATTTTGCAGTCAAAACTTAGTCTTTCTGGCAATTGCACTGTGTTAGCATCATCAATCCATTGAGAACTTATATATTTAGAAGCGATGGAAAATGAGAAATACCTGTTTTCCCAGAAAGCTGCAGCAAATAAAATGTGCTGTGGCGTTTCAATTAAAAATTTCCCATTCAAATTAGTGAATTTACCTTTACCTATATAATCTTTTATTGTTGAGTTATTATAAGTATAGTTTGCAAGAATATTTATAGAGTTATTTAATTTAAGAGTTATGCTGTTTTCAATACCAAATATTCTAACTTTACTTACATTATCTCTTTTAATAATTGCTTTTTTGGTGTCTGTAATAGTTGTCATTGAGTCCCCTGTGTTAATAAAATACTGGAAATCTGAACCAAGGGAATAATAAACAGCGGATTCATAAGTGATAAAATCATTTGAAATAGTAATGCCTGTTTCAAAATTATCAATAGTTTCAGGTTTTAGTTTGGGATTAGGGATTTTAAAGCCTTTATCTACTTCCCCGCTTTTATACATATCGCTTAGGGTAGAAGTTCTGAAGCCTCTTGACCAGGATAAATATATTTTTAGTTCAGGTTTAATAAAATAAATTAAACCAAGTTTAGGATTTAAGGCATAAGAAAATGATTTATTAAAGGTGTTAATATATTTTAAAAGCGAATCGCTTAAAGCGGATGGAGAATAAACATTAAATTCGCCCTTGTCATAAACTGAATTATCCATACGCAAAGAAGCATAAACATTAAGTTGTTTAGTTAAGGAATATTCATCAATCAGGAAAGCTGAATAACTGTTTAATACTCCTTTATAAATAACAGTATCCGTTGATGTGTGATAAATATCCGAATAAGTACTATAAGCTCCTTTTAAATCAAGCCCCAGGTTAATTTTATTTTTTAAAGAACTTTTACGTGCAATATTAAGTAAAAGACCCTTATCAATATTTTCATTTACAGTATTATATAAAGTGTATTTACCTGTTTTCTTTTTAACGCCTTCATTTTGTTTGTAATAATTTTCATCTTTAAAGAAAATATTTAATTCGGTTTTAAAACCACCAAAAGAGCCATTATATCTTGTTCTTATTAAATGAGTATTGTAATTATTATAGCAGCCGTCAGTTTCATAAACTTTATAACCTGTACTTCGTAAATCGTAAGAATAATTATATTCGGTTTCAATTAGGTTGAGGCTATCAATGCTGTATCCGATAGTGAGTCCTGAAAAATATTCCTCAAGACCGGCATCAATATCATAAACAGTTCTTTCGGTAGGCTTTTTAAGGTTATACCCATCGCTTTTTCTGAAGAAACCATTTAATTTCCAATAGAATTTGTTTTTAGTAAAAGCAGGTTTTCCCATCAGGTTAAAAGCACCGCCGTAAGTATTATAAGTACCATAAAAACTCCGAATGAGAGCTGAAAAATCTTTATCAGGTTTTTTAGTGATAATATTAATAATACCGCCCATAGCATTGCTACCATAGAGATAAGAACCGGGACCACGGCTAACAACAATTTTTTCTATACTAATAGGACTAATACGGTTCCAGTTTGCAGCGCCGCCGCTTATTAAGCTAAAGGGTATCCCGTCAATCAGGAGCAGGTTGTGTACATTACGATTCAATCCTCGCATACCAATATTTCCAGATTTATAGAATATACCGTAATCCCTGGCAGCATAGATTCCAGGCAGAGCATTAAGCACATCGTCAGATGATATATAAGGATAAGAATTGATAAAAGTATTGGAAATGCTGTTAATCCTTGCAGGAATTGAATCAGTTGAACCGTTTAATCTCATTCCTGTTATTTTTACTGAAGAAATTTCAATAGGCTCTCTTATAAGGTTAATATTAAGTATAAGATTTTCACTACCTGTAACTCTAAATTTTGATAAATAATATTTATAGCCGATAAAAGAGGCTAACATAGTATAGTTTCCCTCAGGGATATTTGTAAATGAGAAAGCACCTAAAGAATCTGACTGAGTAGTTTTATTTAATTCTTTTATTTTTATAAAGGCGGCAGCAATTTTTTCACCGGTTTTATTGTCAGAAATAACTCCGGAAATATTTTGTGTTTTGGTAACCGAAAGTATAAAAAACAGAAAATAAACTGTAAATATGATGTTTTTAGGTAAGATTATCATTTATTTGTTTTTAATGTTTCTTTTCTATAAATTGAAAAATTATTTTTGAATTTTTACATCTATAACAATGTTACCGGAAGTGGTAGCATCAACGAAATGTACTTTAAATATTCCATATTTGAGAGTAGAAGTTCTGAATGAGTAAATATCGTTAGATGCAAGCATTTTGGCTTTGCGTTTGGCATTATACTCGTCATAAGCTGCAATTAGCATGCTATCATTATTTATTTTATCAAATAAATCGGAATTAATATTAATGTTTATATATCTTGTTTCGTTTCTGATATTCCAGTTTGTAAGAGCGCTGGACCCTTCAGTAAAAGCTGTTGTAATATTGGCTCCGGGTGAGGCAATGGTATTTTTATCAAATTCATCATAATAGTAAATCAAATCAATAAGTTTTTGATTTTTAAAAGCTTCATCAATAAAGTAAATTTTATTTGCATTAAAAGAATAAAAAGCACCTAATGTTGTATTGTTTTGAGCCCCCAGTTTGAGCGAACTGATAGTATTAATTTCGCCATAAACAGAGTTGCTGTCCTTAGTAATAATTAAAGCAACTGATGCTTGTAATCCTCTTTTATCAATAACCTTAATAAGCCAATTGTCCGTTTTCTCAACACCTTTAATAACAAGTTTATCATAATTAAGAGCTTCAACATTCATTCCTGTATCGAGAAAAGTTTTATTATTAAGTTTAATGATAAGATTGGTAATATTTTCAGTGCCTTTTTGTGCTATAATTCCAAAATAAAATTGGCTACCCGTTTTTATAACTGTATCTTTATTAACATAATTTTTTTTTATTTTAAGATATATAGTAGGTATTTTTATTTTTTCATCCTTTTTACAATAATTAAATGAAAAAAGAAAAACAGCCAGAAGCAGAATATAAGAAATAGCAACTACAGAATATTTCATAATTTATTTTTTCTTTTAACGAAAGCTAATGAAACAATAAAGGCGCCTACAAAGCCAAAAATAAAATGGGAAGCAATAGGAATAAAATATCCATATTTAGCAAAGGCACCGAATGGCAAACCTGTTATTAAGGTGATAAGAAGTCTTGTTAAAGGAATAGTCATATAAGCCAATCCCCCTGTAAGTGAAATAAATAAAATAAAAGTAAAAAATATATTTTTACCTTTTTTATAATTAATAGAATTTAATATAAAATCAATTAATAAACCGGGTATTAGAAAGGTAATAGGGAAAAAGATATTTTGAAATCCCCAGAAAGGAAGAAAAGATAATGCAGAAGCAGTGAGACAGGATAGTGATGCTGCAGTTGCCTTACCGGAGCTCAACCTGCCAGCCATTATCAACCCTATAAATATTAAACCCTGGTGCCCGGGAATGCCTAATTGCAATTTTAACCGTGAATGAATAGTAATTGCAGCTAAACCTATTAGCATAAGGAATAAAATTTCAGCCAGTGTAGCTATATTTTTATTCGGTAAGACTTTTAATATACTCCTTTGAAGCAACCCTATATTTGTATTGTTCATTAGATAAAACCTCCTCAACAATTAAATTAATTTTTTTATTTTTCATAATTGGGCGTAACCACTCGCCAGTATAAATAGCAGCATTTAGAGGTACTATGTTTCCCTTAATATCGGTAATAATATCAATATTAATCAGGTCGTATAGCTCTTTAGCAGCATAGACACCCATAGTTTGTCTCAGTTTAGGCAGCCATAACAATCTTCCGTCTTCTCCGCTTTTTCTCAATCCGACAGCCGCCATTGCTCCAATTATACCTCCTTTAGTTCCCCTAAGTCCTTCAAGAAAAACACCTTGAGCATTTGCTAATAAAACGGCTTTTTCCATAGTTAGTACTATGCTTTTTGCCTGGTAGCCCCAATCAACAATAGCATCTGAAACTAACTGTTCAGAAGCAATACACAATCCAACATCCGACCCTTCAGCACTTTCCTTTAGCAAATATTCTCTGCAAAAGTCAATAATTTTTTCTGCTTCGCCAATATATTCTACAGATAAAGAAGCGGAACTGTTATGAGAGGTATATGGTATGTCTTTGTGAACAAGCAATTGATGACGAACAATATTTCTAAGTAAGACGAGCCTATTATTAGCCAGGGCAATGCCAAGCATACGTGCAAGGTATCCTGTTCCACGACTTTCAAGATTATCAGTATCATCTATACCTATTATATAATTCTTATGTAGCAATTCTGTATCTGATTTTTTAAAGCAGCAAATTTATTATAATTTTAAATAAATGGATTAAAATTTCAATCTCTTTTATTTAATAATTTGGTTTTTTGATTTATACTATTTTATTCATAAAGTATTTTGCTTGCTCTATTAATTGTTTTATTAATAAATTAAGCTATTAAGTAAACTTAATTTACAAAGCTATCAGACTGTAAAAAAATAAGAGTATTTTTGCCGATTTTAAATAATATAGTATTTTAATGCAAAATATCAGGAATATAGCGATAATAGCACACGTTGATCACGGTAAGACAACATTGGTTGACAGAATTTTATATCAATCAAAATTATTTAGAGATAACCAGGAAGTAAGAGAATTAATTCTTGATAGCAATGATTTGGAGAGGGAAAGAGGTATCACCATATTATCAAAAAATGTATCTGTAAGATATAAAGGGGTAAAAATAAATATAATAGATACCCCTGGACACAGTGATTTCGGTGGGGAAGTTGAAAGAGTATTAAATATGGCAGATGGAGTTCTTCTCTTAGTAGATGCTTTTGAAGGTCCGATGCCACAGACCCGCTTTGTATTACAAAAGGCGCTGGAGTTAGGTTTGAAACCTATATTAGTAGTCAATAAAGTAGATAAACCAAATTGTAAGCCTGATGAAGTGCAGGAATCGGTATATGATTTAATGTTTTCCTTAGAAGCTAATGAAGAGCAGCTTGAATTTCCGACTGTATTTGGTTCATCAAAACAAGGCTGGATGTCTGATGACTGGAGAAAGCCTACAAAGGAGATAACCTTTCTCCTTGATACAATTATAAACTATATAAAAGAACCTGATGTATTAGATGGAAATCTGCAATTACAAATAACTTCCTTAGACTATTCTTCTTATGTAGGAAGGATAGCTGTTGGACGAATTAGCAGAGGTAGTATTAAAGCAGGACAGCAGATTTGTGTAGTAAAGAAAGATGGAACTATAATGAAATCGGTTGTTAAGGAGCTATATCTCTTTGAAGGGTTAGGCAAGGAAAAAGTAAAATATGAAGTGTTTGCAGGCGAAATAGTTGCAGTGCTTGGTCCTGAAAATTTTGATATTGGAGATACAATAGCAGATTTTGAAAATCCCGAAGCATTAACGCCGATTAATATAGATGAGCCCACGATGAGTATGCTTTTTACAATAAACAATTCTCCTTTTTGTGGAAAGGAGGGAACCTTTGTTACCTCCCGGCATATTAGAGAGCGATTATTTAAAGAAATTGAGAAAAACCTGGCTTTACGTGTAGAGGAGACGGATTCGCCTGAGAAATTTATAGTTTATGGCAGGGGAATACTCCATTTGTCAATATTAGTTGAGACAATGCGGCGTGAGGGTTTTGAGATGCAACTCGGTCAACCCCAGATAATAATTAAAATGATTAAGGGTGAAAAAAATGAGCCTATTGAATTACTTACCATTCAAATACCTGAAGAATATTCGGGTAAAGTAATAGAGATAGTTACAAAACGCAAAGGGGATATACTTAAGATAGAGCCAAAATATGAAAGGCTTATATTAGAATTTAGCATTCCTGCGAGAGGTTTGATAGGTTTAACAAATACAGTATTGACAGCCACAGGTGGCGAAGCGGTGATAGCTCACAGATTTAAAGCTTTTGAGCCCTGGAAAGGCGAGATGCAGACCAGAATTAACGGGTCTTTAATAGCTATGGAGACAGGTACGGCTATAACCTATTCAATAAATAAGTTACAGGACAGAGGTAAATTTTTTGTTTCTCCTTTTGAAGAAATCTATGCGGGACAAGTAATAGGAGAGAACACTCGTGCGGATGATATGGTAATTAATGTCTGCAAAACAAAGAAATTAACGAATATGCGTGCAAGCGGCTCTGATGAGAAATCTTTTATTGTGCCTGCAGTGAAATTTTCTTTAGAAGAGGCGATGGAATATATAAAAAATGATGAATATGTTGAAGTTACGCCTAAATCAGTTAGGATGAGAAAGATATTACTGGATGAGATAGAAAGAAAAAGACAGTCTAAAAGTTGAAGTTAATATTGCCCTCTAAATAAAACCAAACTTCGAAGGGGTGTTAGGATGGTAGTTAAAATTTCCTCTAAATATAACCAAACCCTGAAGGGGTGTTAGGATGAATTGATACTATTTATGGACTTTTCGGATAAACTCTTCTACTTCATGAACTCCACCCTGGTAAACGAGGTATCCGTTATAAGGTTCACGTTCAGTGATGTCGTCATTTACAGGAGTTAGCATCATTTCCCTGACTTTATCAGGGTCGTTTGTTTGACCTAATACCCATCCGAGTTTAATATAAGCTATTTCGGGGAGCATATTACCTAAAGGAACGACTCCTTTTGCCATTAAGTCCCTTCCTGTATCGTAAACGAACATATGTACATAACCCCAAAGTGTCTGGACAGTCATAAATATATGAACACCTTTAGCTGTTGCTCTTTCAATAGCAGGGTAAAGAGGTTTATTAACGTGTCCGAGTCCTGTTCCAATAATAATTATACCTTTGTAACCTGCATCTACGAGAGAGTCAATTATATCGGGCTGCATATTGGTATAATAATAAATCATAGTAACTTTTTCTTCAAAATAAGGCAGAATTGTTACATTACGATCTTTGCGCCGATGGTTATACTTTTGTTTGATAGGTTTAACTTCTTTGCGGGTTACAGTAGCTAAAGGCACATCTCCAATAGTTCTGAATGTTGAGCGATATGAAGAGTGCATTTTTCTTACTCTTGTCCCTCTGTGTAGGAAGCCATATTCATCAGAAGTAGGTCCGAACATACAAACCATAACTTCAGCGATGTCGCCATGTCCTGCGGCGGTTGTAGCGTGCATTAGATTAAGAGCTGCATCTGAACTTGGCCTGTCAGAAGAACGTTGAGAGCCGACCAGTACTATTGGAACTGGAGAGTTCTGAACCATAAAGGTTAAAGCTGCTGCTGTGTGGTGTAAGGTATCAGTTCCGTGTCCTATAACAATACCATCAACTCCGTTTTCAATTTCTTTGCCTATAGCTATAGCCAGTTTTTTGTACTGCTCAGGTCCCATATTTTCGCTGAAAACAGCAAAAAGCTTGTCTGTTTTAAGATTACAAATTTGTGCTAATTCTGGAACTGCTCCATAAAGTTCTCCAGGAGTAAAAGCTGGTATAACTGCGCCAGTCCTATAGTCAAGTCTGGAAGCTATAGTGCCGCCGGTACCGAGTAATTTAACATTGGGTAATCCCTGAGTGTAAGGAAATTCTTTTTCAGGGATTTTATAAACCGCTTTTTTATAGCCGGTTTCTTTCATATCGGTTATAGTTGCGATATCAATACCGATATTATAACCGGTTATTATTTTCATAACAATATGCTTATCGTCGTCGTTTTCAGATCTTGGCAGAACTGTGCCCTGGAATTTACCTCTTATAGTTGTTACATCAGCTTGTCCCCAAACCCTGACATTAAATTTTTTTAGAACATCAAGTGCTCTGCCTTTATAACCCTGAAAAATATCATTATCCATAGATGTAGAATTATTGAATTGTAGTATTGATGATTTGTGAATAATAAAACTTAGCTTAATATAGTATTAGCGAGATCTTTAAGATTAAGGTTACCTACAGCAGTTTTCCTTAACTGTCCCATAATCCAGTGAGGTTCATTATTGCCGTTTTTAGATAAGCATACTTCTTTATATTTGTTTTTTAAGAAAGGTATTTTTGAAAGAATTTCTTCTTTAGGTATTTTCTTGAAATTAATACTTGTGAGCACTGAATCAAAATCCATTAGCGGATATTGATAAATCACAGGCATAATAAATTTGACAAGCTCAAAATCAAGATTGTTTTGTTTAAGAAATTTAAAACATTCGTAAATTTTGTTATAATTAAAATCCTTTGTGCTTTTATAATGTCCTTCAACAAATTTGAATCTGTGTCCGAGATAAGTGCCTACGAATACAGGACTAAGAGAAAAATCATTTACAATTTTTTCTAATAGGGGGAAAAGATTGCGTTTAAAAATATAATTGTAAGTATCTTCGGGAACACCCCATTTTTTGAGTAGATTGTATCTATCAATGATTTCTGTAGGAAGATTTTTACTTAAATTATCAATTAACTCATCTTCTAAGGGAATTGGTTTTGAGTCTGTATCAGGATACATTCTGTCTGCACCTGGCAGAACTCTTTCAAAGATAGTAGTACCATCTATGAAAGATTTTCGTGTTTCACGGGGAATACCCTCCATAGCCATAATACAGCGTTCTTCTATAGTATCAATAGCAGTTTTCATATCAGCTTCCGGGCCCCATACAATTATTTGAGCATCTTCATCTTTAGCATTAAGCGATTTTCTCAGCGTTGTCCATACTTTATCATTTATATTGGGATTTAATTCTTCGCTATGGAACATATTAGGTTTTTCAATGCAGGCAATAACTTTAAGGCGGTCACTTAGTTCATCGGCGAATATTTTTCCTGGTTGTGTGAAGTGGGATAAAATGCCTTTAAACCCGGGTAAATTAGCAACAAATATTTTATAACCCTTAACTTTAGCTTCTTTAATAAATTTATCTTTTGATTTGATAGCAGAGAACTCAATAAATTTTGTGCTTATTTTCCAGTCTTTAGGATTAATTATTATTTTAAGGAGTTTGTTTTTTGCATTAAGAAGCGCAAATTGTCTGAATGCTTCATTGTGAGTTAGTTCAGGTATCCATTTAGTGTGTGCGACACCTTTAATTTCAACTCTTGTGCCTCCTTTACAGCTAACATTTACATCTTGTCTTCCCGCACCCATACCTGTTCTGACTTTGCCTGTGCTACGGTTAAGGAATCTGATATAATCGCAGGCTTCGCGCACTTCTTCAGGATTTAGCATATCAGGATAAGTTACTGTTTCAATTAATGGCATACCGAGTCTGTCGGTTTTATAGATTCTTGTATGCCCAATGTCTGATATTTCCCTGCAACTGTCTTCTTCAATACTTAGCTGTATGAGTCTTACTTTTTTATGTTTAAGATAGATTTCACCTTCAACCCCTATAATAGCTGTTCGCTGAAAACCCGTAGGAATACTCCCATCTAAGTATTGTTTTCTTGTAATATGAACTTCTCCCACTACATTAAG
>JAGODS010000402.1 GCA_017998135.1 Bacteroidales bacterium | reverse complement strand
CAAATTAAAAAATAATACCATAGAGGTTGAAGATTTTTACCTTATCAAAGCTAAAAATTCAATTAAATCCAATCTGAAATTTATATATAACGGTATGCGCTCATTTTCAACTTCTTTTATCTATGCTACAATTATCATTGTAATAATTATTTTAGACCTTGTGGGATTATAATTATAAAAGGAGGTTATTATGTCCAAAAGACAAATATTCTATAGTTTCCACTTTGCTAATGATGCTATGAGGGTCCAACAAATAAGAAATATCGGAGCTTTAGAAGATAATAAACCTGTTTCAGAAAATCAATGGGAAGACATTAAAAGAAAGGGTGATGATGCTGTAAAAAGATGGATTGATGATAATATGAGGTATAGGTCTTGTGTTATTGTATTAATAGGAAAAGAAACTGCAGAAAGCAAATGGGTTCAATATGAAATACAAAAAGCATGGGAAGACAATAAGGGATTATTTGGTATATATATTCATAATTTAAAATGCCCAAAAAACGGAAAATGTCTTAAAGGTCCAAACCCTTTTGATCTGTTTGAATTTAGTGATGGTACGAAATTATCAAGTTTTATTACTTGTTATAATCCAAACCCTGAGGATGCATATTCCGATATTAGTACACATTTAGAATCTTGGGTTGAAAAGGCAATTGAAGAAGCAAATAACAGAAGGTAAAATTTAGCGCGTATATAACTATAATTATTTGCATAATTATAAATAAATAGAGCACAAAGCTATGAACAGGATTAAGGTGAAAGGTAGTTTCTCGGCGGAAGAACTGAAAGATAGGATGCTTTCCAGTAAAAATATTGCCGAAAAAAAGAGATGGCAGGCATTGTATTTGGCAAAAACAGGAAATTTTAACGCCAAAAAGATTACCGATATAATCGGGGTTTCGGTTTATACTATCAATAAGTGGGTATATAAATTTAATCATCAGGGTGCCGAAAGTATAAATAGTCACGCCAGAGGAGGAAATCGCAGATTTTTTTAAATTGGCAGGAAGAGGAAGAAATTTTAGCTGAATTGAAAAAATAAGTGGAAAAAGGTCTGCCTTTAACAGTTAAAAATATTAAAGCGGAGCTGGAAAAATACTGGGGCATACCGTTTCCAAGGATTTTCCTTATGATTTGCTTCACAGGCATAACTGGCAAAAAGCAGTTTACCACAGCAAAAAGACAAGGTAAAGCTATAAGGAACAATAGGTATATTGAGAAGTTAGCAACTTAATGCCAAATTAATAAAAGTGAATGACTAATTGATCCTTAGTATATTTGGTAGTTTGCTGTCTTATAATAAAGCTATTGGCTATCAAAGGTTATGCTACTCATGAAGCAAAAGATATTGCTTCCCTTTTCCATACTTAAAAACAGGACAATCTATAAATGGGTTCAACAATTTAGTCAGGGTGGGATAGATGGATTAGGAGATAAAACTAAAGGGCATCGCCAAGCCCTAATGAACGAAGAGCAGAATCGGATCTATGATACTCTTAAACATCTTAAGAATGCAGTTGTAGATTACTTTGATCTAATAGATTGTCAGCTCTTAACCAAACTATGTGCTTGCTCATATATATAATATTACAATGTGGAATCTGTATAATACTATTTAAAAAAGAGCTATGAAACGAACAGGATTCTAAGGTTTTTTTTAAAAAAAATAATAGGTAAGAGATAAATAGGACCTTTGGGACTTAGTTTTCGAAACAAGGGTTTTAGAATTGTAAGGATTTTGAAAAAAGTCCCCGCGGAATGATGGAAAAAATGCAACATTCTTTTGTTATTTACTAACTGGTTTGCATTATAATAAATCTCTGTCGGAGCTGTCCCGAAACTAACAGTTAGTTTTGAGACAGTAAATATAAGCCATTTTAAGGAACAATTTCCTCTTTAGGATATATCTTTGTATACCTGAAAATGGCAAAAAATGGACTTTTGGAAGGTTGTGAGACAACCCCTTGTTCTCCAATCTTACATAGTTTGCGCCGGGTTGAAACCCGTCGTTAATAGCTGTCGTTTCTACGGAACTTATTTTCACTCTGGTTTCTTTTCGCCGGGTTGAAACACATCGTTACAATATAGCTCTCGTTCATACGGAAATAATAATGTTTACTATAATGTTTATATCGCTTATCCGGATTTTTTATAGAATAAATTCAGTATGCTTTATTCCTTTTTATGTTCAACGATCTTTAATAATATCTTTATTTGCCCAACCTTTTTCATACCAAGTTTCCCCAGAAAAATTAGGCGTCAGGAAACAAGTAATGGCTAATGATTACCAAAGTATTAAATAGTAATAAAGCTGGTGTTTTTGGTGCTATAGAATTGATGGAGCAGAATTATTTCCTTAGATTTCGTGACCATAGTCAAAAAGTTCTTGACTAAATATTAGGGTAACAGGAGAGTGTAATTTATGTAAAATTAAATGTAAGGAAGGATGAATAAAATGATTCAAAATCTTCAACTAATCAGGAATCAAGCCCAGCTGA
>JAGODS010000401.1 GCA_017998135.1 Bacteroidales bacterium | reverse complement strand
CTCTTCTATATCCATCGCTTACCGTTGGCTTTAGCCCAAACTATCACATCCAGTTAGGTTAAGCGTCCACGCTTCGTCTTTATTTTTCATTGTCTTTCTCTTCTATATCCATCGCTTACCGTTGGCTTTAGCCAACGGATTAAATTCCCCCTCCAATTTTGGGCTTCAGCCCTAATAATCAATCATAAATGTAACTACCCACTACCCGCTACTCACTACTCATTACCCGCTTCATATTTTGTTGAGAAAAAAAACTATCAGGTATATCTAAATTAAATTTGACAGATAGCATTTTGACAACAGTTTTATTTCCTTTTTTGTTAGCGGGGATAATTTCCATTCGGGAGGGCAGCAGTCGGTTGTCCATCAGTTTTATATCATAGGAAAAATCTGTTTTGACGAGCAGATTTTCTTCGTCGTAATATTCACTTTTCATCTGGATATATTCTTTTTTATCAATCCATTTGATAATTTTACCCCAGACGACAGCAGCGTCTTTTTTAGGTATTAGTTCTATTTTATAACAAACGTAATTTTCAATAGTTTCTTCTGCTATGATTTTATGTGTATAGTCTTTAACTATGGAGGTTTCTTTGAGGATGTCGTCATTGGTATAGTCGGAGTTCATCCAACCCTGCGACAACATAGATGGGGGTAATTTAATCAGGCGTGAAATAACGGGATTCCAGCTCCAGAGTTCGTTTTTGATTTTCAGAAAAGATTGATCCTTCTCTTTAGCGGGCGCTGTTATTAGTGTCAGTGCATAGTCTTTGCCTTTTGACCAGTTTTTACAGGCGATAGTCCTTTCCCAGGTAGGACGGACAATCTGTACTGTTATTTCGCTTTTGCTTGATTTTTCGCCCTGGTATTTTTCATCAGCTTTTCTTATAATTTCTGTTGCATTCTGGCTATAAACCGCAGCCTGAATTATTGTTATAATTATAATAAAGACAAGTTTTTTCATCGCTTTTAATTAAGAAAAAATTTTAACTTAGTCTGTAAGGTTTTAACCGGATTAATTCATAAAATTTTTTAATAGCCCCAACCTAAATAGCCACGACCTTTAGCCCAATATTTATGAATAATTCAGATTAATGTTGAATAATAAATTTCTGAGTAATATTAAAAAATTGATTATGCAAATTAACAAAATAAAATCCATTATATAGTTCGGAAATACTAATTTTTTTAGTTTTATCTTTACAAATTGTCCCTGTTTTAATCAGTTTTCCGAAAGAATCAAAGATTTTATAGTTGCAAATACCCGCAGGCAAGTTTTCAATATTAATAAATGAATTAGCTGGCTTTGGCGAAATTGCGATGTTATAAGTATTATTAGTTTTCTCATCAACCGCCATATAATCTTTATATAATTTCCATACCTGTGCTGCGCTTAGAGCCGCATCATAAAACCTCACCTCATCTATTTTGCCCTTGAAATAGTCGCCTTCTGTGATAGTTGTTCCTGCTTCAGCTCCTATTAAAGTATGATTGTCAGGATATGTATATTGAATAGGATAAACCGACATAGCGTTATTTGTATCAACCGGCAAACCGTCTATATAAAGGACTAAGTAACGTCCGTCAAAGGTAAAAGCGAAATGATGCCAGCCATTGCTTATTTTATCGGTTAGATACTCAGCAATACCATAGGCGCCATTACGTTTTGCCGAGGCTTCAAGCGCTCCGACAGAGCCGTGAATAGTAAGGTCGTAACCGCCTGAAGCTGCATTGCCCGCCAGTGCCGACCAGGTGTAAAGCCCTGCCCAGTCGTCGTGTGAAGCGAATAAAGACAGGCTGACTGCATTTGAAGGTTTTAACAGAGCCGAGCCGCCTAAGTCAATATGGTCGCCCGTACCATTGAAAGAGTAAGCGCTGTTGGCATTTCCAAACATATCCGTTGTCAGTTGAGGATTGCCTACGAGCGTCCCGTTTAAACCATTGCCGCTCTCGTCATTGGCATTGCCATTGAAAGGATAGTATGCGACAGGGGTCTGGCTTTTTATTGTAAATGCCAGCAAAAACAATAAGCTGAATAGTAAAGTTTTTTTCATAAGAAGTAATTTTTATATTTTTGAGTTACAAAAGTATATAAATTTTTAATTCAAAAATCCCCTCAGGGATTTAATATTTATAGAAATTGGTATTGGGTATTATGTATTGGGTATAATACCTGTTACATCCTATCCCACGGGATTTGATACTTGTAGCAAGATAATATGTCCCCTCGTTTCTAAAAATCCCTTTAGGGATTAAATATTTGTAGCAAGATAATATGCTCCCTTGTTTCCAAAAATCCCTTTAGGGATTAAATATTTGTAGAAAGATAATATTCCCCCAAATTCCAAAATATCCCACGGGATTAAATATTTGTAGAAGGGCATCTCTAAAAACTCTACAAACCGCAACCATGTAACAAAATAAGATTCGCATCAAAACAATTTTGATATAACTATTTAGTTATCAACAAATTGTTAATAACTTTTTTTGGTCAGTAATTCAA
>JAGODS010000400.1 GCA_017998135.1 Bacteroidales bacterium | reverse complement strand
GATTTAATTCTAAGATAGCTTTTTTCTTATTTATTTGCATTGTATTTATCATATGTTTTTTAATTTTGCAAAGATACGAGAAACGCAAAGAAAATTCAAAACCGACTTTATGGATGGACACTAATTAGTGTTTATCCATAAATTGTTGCTAAATGTTTCACATTTGCAAAATGTGAAACATTTAATTAAATATTAAAACGGACTTTAGGGATATAGAATAATTACAATTAATTCTGAGCGTAGTAAATTTCTATGCTGTAAATGTAAATAGCTGCGAAAGAAATAAATCAGGGATTGGTTAAAACAGAGTATTAATCTGTTTCTCGTAATCGGCGAGCAGGTTAAGACAATAGTCTTTGGAAAGTGCAGGATTGATAGTATATTTAGAATACAATACTTTATAATAATTAATACCTTCAATAAGATTATTTTTGAAATCGGTGAAATATTTTAATTGCTTAGAGTTTAGAGGTTGTTGGGCTTCCTTATATTTATTTTTAAGAAAATTAATGTATAGATAGATTTCTTTAAGAAATAAATCGGGATAGTTAAAATCATCAATAACAGAGCTTTTGCCGTATATATGAGCAAGCATTTGTGATAAAGTAACAATCTTATTAAAATATTCCATAGAGGGACCGGGACATATAGAAACTCCTGTACCTTCAAAAGTAGTATCAATATTATTGACTAAAAGTGCAGTCGTTCCCAAGCCATTACAAATACAGGCTTTATCGGTAATTTTTTTATATTCTTTTTCGTATTCCTCTTTGTTAAGGTTTTTTTGTTCTAATTGTAAAATTTTTAGTTTTTGATAATGCTTGGAAGCAGTGCATATATTGGTAGAGGATAATTCGGAATTAAGACAGGCGTATTTTTTATTACAATTGCTGCCCGGCTTACCTTTATCAATAAGAGTTTGTTTTTCAATGTCTTTGGAATTGCCTTTGATACTGTTAAATTTAATGCCCAGAGGCGAGATGTCACTCAGATATAAGTCATCTTTATCAGCATCACAGAGCAATTTAAGGGTGTCTTCGTTCACATTAACCACTTCGGGAACAAGCAGAAAGAGAGTTCCCCAACCGACAGAGTCAAGGTTGTAATGATTTAACAGGAAATTATGTTCATAATTATTAGTAACGCCGCCCTGTGCTGTAATTTTGATTTTATAGGGCTTAGAAGGGTAAGCTTTGTTTTTGCTTTTTAAAGCTGCTATATATAGTTCAAAGGTAGAATTGATAAGATTTTCCTTGTTGTTTTTAAATTCCTGCAAAATAGGACCCATAAGATGACCTTCAGTAGCGAAAGCGTGTCCTCCGCAGTTAAGCCCTGATTCAATCCTGTATTCGGAGACCCATAAACCTTTTTTAGCGAATAATTTGCTTTGAATAATAGCTGACCTGTAATCACTAACTTTAAGAGTGATTTTTTTATTAAGATTAAGATTGCTATCGGGATAAAAATCTTCAAAAGTTTCAAAATAGCTGTAAAGCCTGGTATTGATACCTGCCGAAAGAACAATAGAAGATTTTAAATCGCTGTTAGCAAAGCCTCTGAGTGCAGAATGAGCATCATTAAATTCAACAGGAAGTTTTTCTTTCTCATCATAATTTGGCTTGTCTAATTTGGTCATTATATTAACGTCAATGCTTCCTGGATAAAGATGTTCGTTTATCCAGTTAAAGAGTTCTGATGTAGAGGCTTTATTATTAATGAGTTCTTTAAAGTTTTTTTTAATGTCCGAAATATCGGGAAGCATTTCAATATATTTAAATATTTCGCTACCTTTTTCGTGGATAGAATTTTTAAGTTCTTCAAATTTATCTTTAACGATTTTATCAATAAGATTGAGATAGGCAGTAATCCTGTCGGCTCTGAAATCTTTGGTTTTTTCGGTAATAGCCAGATAGGGTTGGTTTATTTTTTCGCAGTAAAACTTTCTCATCTTTTCCATCAGCATATCGTCCACCAGAGAAATCACTGAAGAAATTCCATAAGGGGCAACTTTCACTGCAGTGTCAATAGTGAATCCAATGCCCATTACGGGTATATGAAAACTGTGCAGGTTATTTGGTTTATTCATCAAAATCGGGCATAATTTAAAAGCACAAAAGTATATTATTATTTTAATATAGATAATATAATTAAAGTTAAATATTTAATAATCGGATGATTTCATTTAAAGAAACAAGCCGATTTAATTGATACGTTAGTAAAGATAAATTATTATACTAACCTGATTAATTCCTGAATTTTGATAATATATTTTAACCTGATTAATTCATGAATTTTTTCAAAAAATACATCTCCCGCAGATTCCGCAGATTTTCGCTGATATTAATTTTTTCTGCGTTTATTTGCGTTATCTGCGGGAAACTCTAATTAGGGTCTGCTGAATAATAGCAGACCACATACCAAATCAATAAAAAGATATAACTTTGCGCTAAATAAGTGCAAGGAAAAATGGCAAAAGCGCAAAAAACCCGTGCATCAAAGCACCCATATA
>JAGODS010000399.1 GCA_017998135.1 Bacteroidales bacterium | reverse complement strand
TCTTTCCCATCGACACGATAGCATAAGCACGCGTTGGTGAAGAAGTGTCGATTAGGTTGATTTAAAACTTCTGGATCATCCAACTCCTCGTCGATGCTCCTCATGAGTTCAATGATATTTCCATTTTGGCAGCATGGAGTGAAAAAATTATAGTAAGAAGTTATTTTAAAAAATGTTTAAAAGACATTTACGAAAAGACACAAAATAAAAAAATTAATTGGTTAAAAATCGGAGAGCTGACTGTCAGCGGACATCCACGACATCCTTCTCGAGCTGCTTATTGCGATTTTACTAATTTTGACATTAATAAATATTTAATGAAACTAAAATAAAGTAAGAAATGTAGTTAAAATAAGACTTTTTAAACAAGAAGCCTTGTTGAAGAAAATTATGCCCATTTAGGCAAAGCGTTCACGCTTCGTCTCGCCGACGTTTGCAAGTAAAGATTACTTGTCTTAGCAACCATAAGATTTAAAATTATTATAGTTTTTTATGTCCTCTTAATGTAATGCATGTATTTACTTATTATACCTCTTGTTTAATACGCTTTAACATATTGTATTAATGAACCCCTAAGCGTATTCTAAGGGTAGCCTAAGGGCAACCTATGGGATACCTAATTGTTTTGCTGGATTATCAAAGAAAAGGCTGTAGTTTTGGGGGTTGAGGCAACCCCAACTTATCATATTAACAGTTTTGTATTTAAAATATATGCTCATTATATTCTCATCTATTTCTTTGAATATATTAAAATATGCTTTTCTAATATATTTGCAGAATTTGAAATTATTGTCCAATATTGCTATTTTTCTGCAATCCCTTAGTTTGAATTTGTTTCTTTCACTAAACAAACAGAGAGTGCCATATAATATTAGTTTTAAATCTTCATCATTCATTTTGCAAAGCCCGTGTCCTAATATGTCCGGGAGTTTTCTTATCAAGATATTATAGTTCCCTATCAGTTCTAAGCTTCTTGCCAGTCTTTTTCCGAATATCATCAAATCCGCTATATTTATCGGCCTTAAATATACTGCAAAATTAATAAATTTTTGTTTATAATTCACCAAAATTTATTAACAATTTTAATTTTTATCAGAGACGAAGCGTGGACGCTACGCCTAACTGGTTATATACGATTATAAATGTTTAAAGTATATAAACACGAAAATCTGACTACTGATTAGTTATAAAATATTTAATAACTAAAAACCTTATATTATTTCCTTAAAAAAAGGGCTTTAATAATCATAGTAGCCATTTTAGGATTTTCTTTAAGGCGGCGGGAGCAATAAGCAAACCATTTAATACCAAAGGGAACATAAACTCTCATCCGATGACCTTTATCCACAATAGATTTTCTTAATTTAGGGGTAACACCCAATAACATTTGAAATTCGTACATATCTTTAGGGACCTTATATTTTTCAATAAGTTTATAAGCTCCTTCCACAAGTTCAATATGATGTGTTGCTATAGCTGCGAAAATACCATTAGCAAACATATATTCAAGGTCATCAAGATAATGTTGATGTATGTCTGCATCAGTTTTATAAGCTATTTCTTTAGGTTCTACATAAATGCCTTTACAAAGTCTGTAATTAAGAAGTCCATTAAGCTGTTTTAGATCCAACATATTTTTAATATCGTCTTTAGTCCTTTTAAGATATGCCTGAAGGACCAGCCCTGTATTAGCAGGGAATTCTTTTTTCAACTTTCTGAATAGTTCTATTTCCATATCCGTGCATTGCGAATCTTCCATATCCACACGCACAAAATTATTAAAACCTGCTGCATAAGCAACAATTTCCCTTATGTGTTTATAACATACTTCTGTATCTAACAACAAGCCGAACATAGTCGGTTTAAGAGAGTAATTGCCTTTGATACCGTTAGCTTCAGCTTCGGCAATAACCTTTAAATACTCCTGTTTGTTTTTTTCAGCTTCATCAAGGCTGGTAATAAACTCTCCCAGTACATCCAAAGTTACCATTACACCTTCATTATTAAGCTTCTTACACTCATTTATTGCATCTGCCAGAGATTTTCCTGCTACATAACGTTCTGAAAATAACCAAACGAAACTTTCAGGTAAATAAGGCAAAACTTTTACTGCTATTTGATTTATCATATATATTTAATTAAATGATTATTAATTTATTAATTGAGGCTGGAGCGTGGACGCTTCTCCTAACCGCGTGGACGCTTCTCCTAACCGATTATTCAAATTCATTTCTATGTTCAGTTTCATATTTAGAACAATCTGTTTCAATAGTTAAAGGTTTAGTAGGTTTCTCAAAATCATCTTTTGAAATCTTTATGTTTTTATCGCCATATACTTTCTTCATATAAATTGCCCATATCGGTAAACTCATATTAGCTCCCTGTCCTAATGCAGTTGAACGAAAGTGAGCTGAGCGGTCTTCACAACCGACCCAGACCCCGGTTGACAATCCCGGCGTCAATCCAATAAACCAACCGTCAGAATTGTTTTGAGTAGTACCTGTTTTGCCTGCTATCGGA
>JAGODS010000398.1 GCA_017998135.1 Bacteroidales bacterium | reverse complement strand
TGACCAAACAGTTAGACTTAATTCTGCTTAACTTTGTTTTCAATGGCTTTGCGCTTGTATACTGCGACAGATGTGGCGAAGAATTTCAACAGCCCTTAAGCGGAAATAATGAGCTAATAGTAAAAAGAGGGGATAATTTCATTGACGAAGACGACATTATTACTATTCCTTTTAATGATAAATCATTAAATTTAACCCAATATTTTTATGAGTATTTAAACCTACTTTTACCAATGAAAAATATTCATCCTCTTGACAAAAATAATAAATCTACCTGCAATATAGAAAATCTCAAATTACTGGAACATTATACCTCTGATAAAAATAACAACAATGATTCTCCGTGGTCTATACTTAATCAATTAAAAAATAAACTATAATTTTTATATATTATGCCTAATCCCAAATATAGGTTTTCAAAAACCAGAACACGTAAACGCAGGACACATCATAAAATTGAAAGTCCTCAACTAACAGCCTGCTCAAATTGCAAAGCTGTTATTCAATACCATACTGTTTGCCCTGAATGTGGCTACTACAGAGGGAAATTAGCTATTGCTAAAGAAGTTACTGCTTAGTTTTTTTTAAAAATTTTTAATAAAAGAGCTCTTTTGCTCTTTTTTTCTTTTTATTAAATTTAGTTTTATGAGCGTAATAAATAGTGTTATAACTGCTGTTAATTGCTGGGTTCCAGAAGATATTCTAACTAATAAAGATCTGGAACAAATGGTTGATACCTCTGAAGAATGGATTTTATCCAGAACAGGTATTAAGGAACGCAGAATCCTAAAAGGAGAAGGACTCGCAACATCAGATATGGCGGCGGAAGCCGTCAAAGGTCTTCTGAAAAAATCTAATACACATCCAGACGAAATAGATATGCTAATCTGCGGAACTGTAACACCCGATATGCACTTCCCAGCGACAGCAAATATTATTTGCGATAAAGTCGGTATAAAAAACGCTTTTAGCTATGACCTGAATGCGGCCTGCTCAAGCTTTATATATGCCCTCGACACTGCAGCAAGATTTCTTGAAACAGGTACACATAAAAAAATTGTAGTAGTTGGCGCAGATAAGATGTCATCAATAACAGACTATCAGGACAGGCAAACCTGTATCATTTTCGGTGACGGAGCAGGAGCAGTACTACTTGAACCAACAACTGAAAATATAGGCATAATGGACTCTTTACTCCGCAGTGACGGATCAGGCAGAGTTTACCTGCATATGAAAGCCGGAGGCTCTTTAAAACCTCCTTCTCACGAAACTATTGATGCTCGCGAACATTACATTTATCAAGAAGGCTCTGCTGTTTTCAAATTCGCTGTTAAAGCAATGGCTGATATTTCCTCTGAAATTATGGAAAAAAATAAGCTTACACATAATGATATTCAATGGCTGGTACCTCACCAGGCAAATATAAGAATTATTGAAGCAGTCGCTAACAGGATGAAATTAGATAAAAACAAAGTAATGATTAATATTCAAAAATACGGTAATACTACCTCGGCTACCATTCCTCTCTGCCTTTGTGAATGGGAGAAAATATTAAAAAAAGGAGATAATATTATTCTCTCTGCTTTCGGCGGTGGCTTCACCTGGGGCTCAATTTACCTTAAATGGGGTTATGATTCCTAATTTTCAAACCTCTTTTAAATCTCCCTTTTATTATTCATAAAGCATATATATATACTATTTCTATTTATTTTTACAAAATTCTTGTTTATGACCAATTTTAATGCCAAAAAAAATTATGAGGACACTATGAACGAAATCGGCTATGTTACCCGTAAAAAGGCTACTCAGGCTGATTATGACAGGATAGGATTTATGTCTGGTCTGGAAGTGCATCAACAACTAAAAACCAAAAAGAAATTATTTTGTAATTGTCCTGCGGGTGTTTTTAATCCAAGTGATGTATATGATGCCGAATTAATTAGACATATGAGGCCAACTCTAAGTGAACTCGGCGAATATGACGGCACAGCTCTAATGGAGTTTAAAACAAGAAAAGAAATTGTTTACAGGGTTAAAAATGAAACATGTTGCACTTACGATGTTGACGACACACCTCCTTTTTCGATTAACAAGGAAGCTCTCGGTATTGCAATTGAAATTTCTTTACTTTCCAAACTTAATGTGGTGGGAGAAGTTCATATTACAAGAAAACAATACTTAGACGGGAGTATTCCTACGGGGTTTCAGCGAACAGCTATTATAGGGGTTGAAGGTGAAATCTATCTTAAACATAAAAAAGTAAGACTCATACAGCTAAGTATTGAAGAAGACAGTTGCAGAGAAATATCAGACATTGGACATACAAGAATCTATAAAACCGACAGACTCGGTATGCCATTAATTGAAACAGTAACTTATCCTGATATGCTAAATCCTGACGAAGTGCGCGAAGCCTGCGATTATATCAGATTCCTTAACCGTAGCACAGGCAAAGTCAGAACAGGTATGGGTGCGGGAAGACAAGATGTAAATGTTAGCTGTAAAGGAGGCACAAGAGTTGAAATT
>JAGODS010000397.1 GCA_017998135.1 Bacteroidales bacterium | reverse complement strand
ATAAAAATAATTGAGAATAACACCCGATATTAATCTGGTGAGTTTGAATGTGATAAATAGTATTGAGAATAACACCCGATCTTAATCGGGTGTATTGATACGCAAAAAATACCTAATAACCGCTTCAGCGATTTATAAATAATGATATTAAATTTGGTTGATATGTTATACACAAATATAATTTACGTTAGTCAGGGCGTCCTCGCCCTGACTTAAATTTCCTCTCCTGAGTTCGGGTTCGGATCGAGGACGCTCCGTCTAACGAAGTATAAATAATTGAGAATAACACCCGATTTTAATCGGGTGTATTAGTATGCAAAAAAAATACCTAATAACCGCTTCAGCGGTTTATAAATAATGATATTAAATTCGGTTGATATGTTATAAACAAATATAATTTCCGTTAGTCAGGGCGTCCACGCCCTGACTTTAATTCCTTTTCCTGATTTTTAAGAGCTTGTATATACACTCAAAATTATCCAGTCCTGAAAAAACAAAATATATTAGCAAAAAAAAATTATCTGTGTTAAATAATATTATAAATATCGCTCTGAAAGGGCATATAAATTAATGCTTTTATTAAATACTTATGCGCATAGACAAGTTTCTAAAATCTGGAGAAGTAAACCAGGGTTCTAAAAATGTCCATATTTTTTACTCAACCTGAATACTTTGTTTTATTAAAATTATTTTTAGTAAAAACTTAACAGGTATTTAAGACCTGTTAGGTTTAATTTCCTTTATTTGTAAGTTATTTTTACTAATTAAAATTTTGTAATAAAAAATTATTTTCATTTTATTATAAAATATTATTTATATTTGCAGTCTAATTATTTTTATTATGCAAAAGATATTTATTAATTCAAAACGGTTTAGGATTGCCCTTTTAAGTATCCTGTTGTTATTTATCTTTTTAGTATCATGCAAGAAGGATAAAGATGACGAAAATAATAATAACAACCCGCCTGTAGTTTCAGGTGAGACTGTTATTGCTACAAGCTCCGTTACCCTTGGTGCTAATGGTGGTATAGTGAGTTTGACTGACGGTGCTGCAATTAATATAGCTGCCGGAGTTTTATCAACCGATACAAAAATTACAATAAGTAAGATAGGCAATGAAGTTAATTTTGCCGCTGACAATAGGTATTGTTATGAGATTACAGGCCTTTCGGCGGGAATAAAAGTTACTTTGGTCTTTCCCTGTGAAAAAGGAAAATATAAAGATTTTGTTGGCGTGTTGAATTATAATCCTGACGATTTGACTGGTGTAGCACCTCCTTTTACTTATGATTCAATTAACGGAAAGATAAATGTGGATAATTTTACACTTGAGAAAAAAGCGATAGACGGGACTCAAAAGCGGCGCTGGATTGTTGAGTGGGACGATAAGCAGGACTATGGCGCAGAAGAAAAGATAATTCCTGTTCCGTATTACGAACAAATTAGTGAGACCTGCTGGGCTACTGATGCCACTATGCTTACCAAGGCTTATAAAACCAATACGAGCACTGATGGAGAAACTGAGGTAAAAGACTTTCTGAAAGAAATGCAGATTGATTTGCTTGCCGGCATAGGACCTATTGCTTTCAATAGAAATTTTCCAAAAGCCTTTAAAAAACTATCGGGCGTCTCAGCTACTTCCAAAACATATTGGATAAAAAACAACTTGCTTCAGGTTATTATAAGTAAACTCAGGGATAACAAGCCGGTTCTTATTTCTATGCCAAATATAGGTCATGCTTTGCTTATTATCGGCTTCCGAACTTATGTTGATGAGACAGGTTATGATAATTATGAATTGGTTGTTCACGATAGCAAAGGTGTTAATCCGCCTTCGGGAAACGATGGTACAATGTACACAATGCATAAATGGAGCTGGTTTCTGCAGAAAACAGACTGGCGTTTTATGTTTTTTATTATGTTTCCTGATGTAGCTGTTCCAAAGCAGACGCAGCTTCAGACTATTGTGATGCCAACCGGAGCTGGAGAATCATATCTTTCTTTTATGTTTACCATACCGCCTCAGAAATACTCAGCAAATCTTGCATGGAATATCAGCAAGCAAAACGGATATGGTATTTATCATATTAATGGTTCAGATTTTGACCCCATTCCGAAAGATGTTTATAAACTGAAATATAAATTTCAAATCTATAATGCTGATTTAAATAATGAGAAAACGGCTGACGTGCTTGTTAAGATTACTAATAATAAGAAATATAAACCTACTTTTGAAAAACGATATCCGATACAAATAGAGGTAAACAAAGCGCCTGTATATATTAGTGATGATCTTGATTCCTCATTATGGTTGAAAAACTATGGCGATACTACAGTTATTCCTTATGAGCTTGAAGTAATGCTTGTTTCAAGTATCAGTGATCTATATTTAGATGGCTGGAAAATCAAGTTTAATGTAAAAGGCGGTTTGCCTTCTAAAAATTATATTAAATCTTATAATTCTCCTCCTGCTACTCACCTTATATACAATAAGTATTATTCTGCAAATGTAGCAATAGGCATAAG
>JAGODS010000396.1 GCA_017998135.1 Bacteroidales bacterium | reverse complement strand
GTATTACTTTCAGCCCAGATTTTTCCGCCGTTGCGGGCAACAAACTCTTTAGTCAGTATAAGCCCCAGACCAGAACCATCTTCACCTTTTGTGCCAGTTCTTTGTAATTTCTTGTCAATTTTGAATAAATGTGGAATAAAATCTCTGCTAATACCAATTCCGAAATCTTTCACTGAAATCAGGTATTTATCTGGTTCTTCTTCGTAAATATCGCAATTAATTATAATTTTACCACCTTCATAAGAAAACTTTATTGCATTTGAAATTAAATTTCTCATTATAGTTTCAAACATATTAGCATCTGCAAATATGTTTAATTCAGGAGCAATATTGGTTTCAATGGAAATATTTTTATCTTTAGCCAACTGGTCAAAATATTGAAATACATCTTTTATTGTTTCTAATAAATTGATTTCTTTAGGAATATATTTAATTTGGTCTTGCTGCACAAAAGACCATTCTAATAGATTTTCAAGAAGTTTATACAATTTATAAGCTGACAAATAAATAGTTTTGGAAATTTCATTCAGTTCGCTAATAGTGATATTATTTATTTCATCAGTCAAAAGTTTTGTAAGTTGCAAGAAACCGGTTAAGGGACTTCTCAGGTCGTGAGCAATAATACCGAAAAATTTATCCTTTGCCTTCAAACTTTCTTTTAGCATTTTTTCAGATTCGCATAGCTCCTCATTCAATTTCATAATATTCTGAGAATTTTCTTCGAGAATCCTTTTTGAAAGGAAAAGGTCTTCGTAGAGTTTTTCTCTTTCGTGTTCGTCTTTTTTACTTTCTGTAATATCTTCAGAAAAGACAATAACAGAATCAGGCAAACCATTTTCGTTATAGAGAGGCACCTTAATTGTATGGGTTGTGATAGTGCCTTTTGAAGCCGAATCGATAATTTGCTCTTTGATTTCGACAGGTTCAGTTTGCTTAAAAACTTCTAAATCTTTTTGCCTAAAGAAATCGGCTTGCTCTTTTTTAAAGAAGTCATAATCGGTTTTTCCTATTGCTTCGCTTTTAGGAATACCAAAAATCTTTTCAGCAGTTTTATTCCAAATTTTGAATGCTCCGGTTTTAGCATCTTTTACAGATAGAGAAATTGGAATATTTTCAATTATTTGTTCTAAGAATTGTTGGTGGTGTCTTAATTCGATTTCAGTATTTTTTTTCAGGGTTATATCAGAAAAAACAGCAATATAGCCACAGGTAACATTAATAGAATTATAAACAGGAGCACCACTTATCAAGACCCAAATTGAATTACCATCTTTTTTCTTTAATTTGATTTCATAATTATCTGAAAAATTATATAATTTATTCTTATTTTTAACAAAATCAATTTCTTCTTGATAGTAAAGAATTTCATATCCATTTTTTCCAATTAATTCTTCTATGGAGTAACCTAAGATTTCAGCAGCGTGATAATTTGCAAATTGTATTTTATAATCAATATCAGTTCTAATTACCCCGTCGTTCATTGTTTCAACAAGCAAGCGGTAATTTCTTTCACTTTCTTCTAATTGTAGTTTATCTTGTTTAATCTCTGTAATATCTTTAATAGAAGCATTAATAAGCATTCCGTTTTCTGTGTGTCCGGTGTAAAGTGAAATTTCACCAGTAAAAGAAGAACCGTCTTTCCTACGAAAAGTCTGCTCACCTCTTGCACCACCTTTTATGTGATGATATATAAGATTATTAAAAAATTGTTTTACTATAGATTTATGTAGTGATTCATTTTCATTAATTAGAATTAAAATATTCTTGTAAATTACTTCATCTAATTTATATTGAAATAACGCTTCTGCTGCTTTGTTGAAAAGTATGATATTTCCTTCGTCATTTGTTTGAATAATTGCATCAATTGAAGATTCATAAATCAATCTAATTTTTTCGTCTCGTTCACGAATAGAATTTAACAAATGAACTCTTTCGCTAATATCACGAAAGAACAGCATAACTGCAGGTTTACCAGAATATTTTATTAATTTTACTATACATTCTAACCAAATTATATCTCCATTATTCCTAATAAATCTTTCTTCTATTAAATGAGCAGAAGCTCCTAAATCTTTTAGTTTTGATACCAGCTTTTTGACTATTTTTGCTGAATCCTTATGAATAATATCAATAAATGATTGTCCAATAATAGTATCATTGCTGTTTAGTCCTATTAAATCTAATGCTAATTGATTTGTGTATAGAATTTCATAAGTACTTAGAATAACTATTCCAAAAGGAGCCGAATCAACTAAATTTCTATAATTTTCTTCGCTTTCTTTTAATAGTGTATTAAATAATTTCTTTTCAGTAATATCTTCAAAAGCTAAAAAATTAAATTCCTCACCATTTAATTTCGTATGATGTAGATATAGTGAAATATATTTAGTTTGTTCGTTAGAATTATTGAATATTATTTCTAAACCTTTTACTTGTTTTGATTGTTTATAGCTTTCAGCGATTTTTAAACTTGTTTCTTCTGAAATAATTGCGTTGGAGGTTGTACGCCCAATAATCTGCTTATCTTTAATA
>JAGODS010000395.1 GCA_017998135.1 Bacteroidales bacterium | reverse complement strand
TATTTCTAAATTAATTAACTTTACCTATAGTGATGAATTGGGCGGTAGTATTCCTGTTCAGGAAGTTAATGGAGAAAATAAAGGTATTAATCACTCATTCAGAGTTATTTATGACCAGTTTGCAAAAAGCGATAAAAGGCTTGTTAATCATAAACAATATTATTTCCTTGCTATTGCTTATGCTTTTAATGAATATAAAAAATACAGCCAGGACCTGCTGGCACAAATACCAGGTGTTAGCGGTCTTGATGGACAAAAAAAACCTTATCTTGCAGGTAGAAAAAGTGCAGGGGGACAACCTATAAGTTATGTTGTCGGTATTCCTCATATTTCAAATCCTGAATTTGGCGGAAATATTATGACAGGCTCTTATGGCGAAGGAGTTAAAATACAACGAATAGAAGGACAGGGTAATGGCGGCAATGTGATTGCTTTTTCTAAAAGCTCTATTGAAGAAGCACTATTAGCTCCTGCTTACAAATGTATTAACCCTATTTATCTTAATGGCAAAGGACCTGTTGATATAAAAGTAATCAATCCTCTCAGGGTTGTTAAAGGCAATTTTATACTTAAATTTGATGTTAAAAATGATAAAATAGATACTGCCCGTTGGATTATAATCAATAAAGATAATGGTAATATCTATAATTCAGATAAAAATATTGGAAGTCCGAACGAACAGTTATTCCTTGACCTCGGCTTATCTGTTACAATAAAACAGGTTAAAGTACCAGGTGATAAAAACGCTATTAAAAATGGCTATCTTAATCCAAGCGAACTTGATAAAAATTTTAAAGAAATGCTTTTTGCAGATAGCTCAAAGGTTTGGTTATGGGGTATTCCTGACGTTGATGGCAGTAGTTCCTGGAACTGGATACGCTCTGGTACACTTGCTGATAAAGACGTTCCTGATAATAATGACTACAATTATACTCACGACCAGAATGGAACTATTGCTGGTACTGGCTTAGATGATGATGAATATTATGAAAAAGTTGTTGGCAGAAAATGGGCACCTTACAGACTTTGCTCCAAATTCACTTACGGACCAGCCTGGAATAACGGAGCGGTTATGGATGCTAATAAATTAGAAAACATTGCCAGCGTTGATGTAGTTCTTACTCCTGATAAAAGCAAATGGACTAGATGCCCTGTTATAGAAACCTGTGAAGATAAACTCCTGGCAGAAAAACAAGTAGAAAAATTCAGCCTTCGCAGCGGTTACTCTATTGACAAAGACGGTAATCCTGATAAAAATAATACTGGAATGGGTTGGTTCCCTGGTTATGCTGTCAATCTTGAAACAGGTGAAAGATTAAATATGATGTATGGAGAAAATTCCTGGTTAGTTGGCGAAAACGGTAATGATATGAAATTTAACCCTACTTATAATTATTACACAAGCTTAGGTGAATTATTATGGGGCGGTATGCACTTTATTTATATTATGGGGCATAATGGTGATGGAGCTAATGATTGCCCTGCTTACGATGAAGGTAAATGGCTATATGATAAACTTAATTCTGGTACAATGGCAAACAAAGTACACGCTTATAAAAGCGCAATGTGGGTTAATATTCCTGTTGCTGTTGAAAGTGAAGACTGGCTTGCCTGTGATGTTACAATAAGATTAAGAGTTGCTAAACCTTATAAACGCTTCTATTCTACCACTGCAAATACAGCTCCTGCACCTCTGAATAATAACTATCCTATGTATTCATTTAATACTAATGACATTTATACTGAGATAAATCATAAAACAACTGCAAAAAATGCACTTGATTTAATAAATATAGTGCCAAATCCATATTATGCATATTCTAAATATGAAGCCAGCCAGTTGGATAACATCGTTAAAATCACAAACCTACCTCAGAAATCTACTATTTCCATATATTCAGTAAACGGAGTTTTAATAAGGCAATTCAAAGTGGATAAATCACTTACAACCTCTCTTAAAGAAACAGGTGTTTTAGAACCTGTTACATCTATTGAATGGGACTTGAAAAACTTTGCAGGTATTCCTATAAGCGGCGGCTTATATTTAATCCATATTAATGCACCGGGCTTAGGCGAAAAAGTCATTAAATGGTTTGGAGTTCTCCGCCCTACAGACACAAGTTCTTTCTAAATTTTAATTTCAAATATTTATCGCTAACTCAATAAATACATTAAAAATAATAAACAAATGAAGAGATATTTAGTTACAGGCACTATTATAATAATAACAAGTCTTTTATTTAGTAACGCTGGTTTAGCTGGCAATGAGGACCGTTCCGGTCAGGCTGGCGCCTCAGAATTATTAATAAATCCCTGGGCAAGAAGCAGTGGCTGGGGCTCAGCTAATTCTGGCTCAGTCAGAGGACTTGAAGCTATGTATGGCAACATAGCAGGTATAGCCTTTACAAAAAAGACCGAAATAATTTTCTCACATACTATCTGGCTTAAAGGAACTGGCTCAAACATCAATACATTTGGCTTTTTTCAAAAAGTAGGCAGTACTGGCGCTTTAGCACTCGGAATAATGGCTATGG
>JAGODS010000056.1 GCA_017998135.1 Bacteroidales bacterium | reverse complement strand
GTTATTATTTATTCTGATAAAGATTTCAGACTCTTTAATCTCCACAACTTAAAGTCTGATTTGCGTTATTATAAATTAATAGCAGACATGCTACCTAATCCTTTTTTATTGAATTCTAAAAAATTTGAAAAAAAAGACAGCTTAGGTAAAATGAATTTTGTTTATATTGCTGATAATTATGATGGAACACCAATTTGCATATATAAATCGGCATTTGAGGACAAATCTAATGATACTATTTTTGATTCAGGTTTTTATTATTCAATGAATGTTCCTTTTTATTTAAATTGGAGGTTAATGAAATTTTTTCTGCTAAATTTTTCTCCAAGATTATATCGTTATTAAATAATTTAATCTTTAAGTAAATTAATGTTTCACTTTTGCAAAAAGTGAAACATTTAAAGCAATAATTTTTAATTTTATTCTTTCCCTTTTATTTGAAAAGCCATTGCATACAGCCTGATTTGCTTAATTAAAGCAAGCAAACCATTAGCACGGGTCGGCGACAAATGTTCTTTTAGTCCTATTTTTTCTATAAATTCAAGTTTATTATTTAAAATATCTTCTGGTTTTTGACCCGAAAAAACTTTTAATAACAGGTTTACCATACCTCTTGTTATTAATGCTTCACTTTCTGCCTGAAAAAAGACTATACCTTCTTTAAATTCTGCATTAAGCCAGACTTTAGACTGACAACCATTAATAACATGATTATCATCTTTTAAAGCAGGGTCAATTAAAGGCAAACTTTTACCTAATTCTATCAGGTAATTATATTTATCCATCCAATCTGGATAGGATTCAAATTCTGCTATTATTTCTTCTTCTTTTTCTTTTATACTCATAATTATCAATTAACTAAGCATTGCTTGTATCTTTTTCAAAGCTGCTATGAAAATATCTGCTTCTTCAATAGTATTATAAATCCCGAATGAAGCTCTTACAGTGCCCGGAATATTGAAAAAATCCATAACAGGCTGGGCGCAATGATTTCCTGTCCTTACTGCTATCCCCAGTTTGTCAAGCAGAGTTCCTACATCATAAGGATGTGCATTGCCGAGTAAAAAAGATATTACACCTGATTTATTTTCAGCAGTGCCTATTATTCTTACCCCATCAATCTCTAACAATTTTCCTGTTGTATAATTTAATAACTTATGTTCATAAGCATCTATTTTTTCAAGTCCTATTTTTGATACATATTGCAATGCAACATCTAAACCTATACCATCAGCAACGTTAGGAGTGCCTGCTTCAAACTTAAAAGGTAAATCATTATAGGTGGTTTTCTCAAAGGTAACATCTTTTATCATCTCGCCCCCTCCCATATAGGGCGGCATTTCTTCCAATAGCTTCTCCTTGCCGAACATTACACCTATGCCCATTGGTCCATAGATTTTATGCCCTGAAAAACAATAAAAATCACAATCCAAATCCTGCACATCTACTTTTAAATGAGGTACTGATTGAGCACCGTCAATCAAAACAGGTATATTATGTCTGTGAGCTTTCTCTATTACTTTTTTTACAGGATTAATTGTCCCGAGAGCATTTGAAACGTGAGCTATAGAAATTATTTTTGTCCTTTCGGTAATTAAAGTTTCAAATGCCTGCATATCAAGCTCGCCCTTCTCATTAAATGGAATTACTTTTAGTTTCGCTTTCTTTTCTTCGCATAGCATTTGCCAGGGTACTATATTTGAGTGGTGTTCCATTCGTGAAACTATTACCTCATCGCCCTCATTTACATATTTCTTTCCATAAGTGGAAGCAACTAAATTGATACTTTCCGTAGTACCTCTCGTAAAGTTTATTTCATAAGAATTTGGCGCATTTATAAACTTCTGCACATTCTGCCTTGCGTTTTCAAAGGCAATAGTGGCTTTATGACTCAAATAATGAGCCCCGCGATGAATATTACTATTCAACTCTTTATAATAACAAACTATTGAGTCTATTACCTGTTGCGGCTTCTGTGTTGTCGCTGCATTATCAAAATAAACAAGTGTTTTACCGTAAACCTGTTTTTTTAATATCGGAAAATCATTCCTTATTCTTTCTATTTCCATATATTTTTGTGTTACGCAATAAATATATAGTGCTGTTCATAGTATAGCTTATTAAAAGCGTGCAAAAATATACAGTTTTTTGATAATGGAAAAAATATTTTTATTTTGCACATAGTTCTTTATTATTTCGATATAATTGAATTTTTAACATAAATTATAAGTACTAATATCGGATTTTATTTTATTTTTGCATATTAATTAACTTAAATTTTAACAAATATGGCTATCGAATTACCTAAATTACCTTACGAAATGAATTCCTTAGAGCCTTTTATAACTCAGAAGACTCTTGAATTTCATTATGGCAAACATCACCAGGCTTATGTTACCAATGTAAACAAACTTATAACAGGAACCGAATTTGAAAATGCTTCGCTGGAACAAATTATTAGAAAAGGCAGCGGAGGTATTTATAATAATGGAGCACAAGTCTGGAATCATACTTTTTACTGGGAAAGTCTAAAACCCAAAGGCGGCGGAGAACCTTCCGCTGAAATTATTAATCTACTCATTAAAAATTTCGGCTCACTTGCTGAATTTAAAGAAAAATTCTCTAATGCTTCGGCTACACTTTTTGGCGCCGGTTGGAGCTGGCTCGTTAAAAAACCTGACGGTAGCCTGGAAATTATTCAAGAAAGCAATGCTGGTAATCCACTTCGCATTGGTTTAACTCCTCTGCTTACCTGCGACGTTTGGGAACACGCTTATTATCTTGATTATCAAAACCGAAGACCTGATTATATAAATGCTTTCTGGAACCTTATTAATTGGGATGCTATTAGTCAGAGATTAAAATAAGTTTTTCAAATGAGATTACTTCCTTTATTTTTATTTTTTATACCCTTATTATTTTATTTCTGTAATAAAGCTAATGAATCAAACATTAGCAAAAATAATGAAAGCAGAAGTCATAATTTGGGTAGAAATTGTATGGATTGCCATATTAAGAAAGGTAAAGGTGAAGGATGGTTTACTGTTGCAGGTACTGTTTATGATAGTACCTGCAGCATTATTTATCCCAATGGATTTATTAATCTTTGTTATGAAAAGGGAAATATTAAATCAACTTTTGCAAGGTTTGATGTTGATATGAAAGGAAATTTTTTTACTACTGAAAAAATTAATATGAGCAAAGCCTTTTATCCCTGTGTTACTTCGCCTTCGGGCAACACTATATTTATGACCTCAGGTATTACAACAGGTCAATGCAATTCTTGTCATAATCATACTATTAGCAGAATTTATTCTAAATAAAATTTATGCGTATCTTCCCTTTTATACTTTTTATTTTAATTGCTGCAATTATTATTTCATGCAAACACGATACGGTTTTACCTAAAAACTACTACTACTCTGGTCCTTGTGCCTGTAAGAACAATGACTCTACTAATATTCCTGACACTTCGCAAATTCATTTAAAACCCTGCGACCCTGATACAGCTTATTTTCAAAACCAGATCTTTCCTATTATTGAATCTAATTGCGTTTATTGTCATAATAACAATAATGCTTCTGATGGAGTTAATTTAAGTTCTTACGCAAAAATTATTAAATACATTAAAAAAGCTAATGCTTCTGATAGTAAACTCTACGAAATTATTTCAACAACTGAAGAAGATGACCGTATGCCGCCTGACAAATCTCTTTCTAAGAAAGACATTGATTTGATTGCTTTATGGATTAAACAGGGTGGTCTTGATAATTGTTGCGATGATTGTGATACTAATAAATTCAGCTTTTCAAAAGAAGTTTTTCCAACTCTTTCTAATTATTGTATTAGTTGTCATCAGGGTCAATCGCCTTCTGCAGGAATAGCTTTAGATAATTATTCAAAAATTGTGAATGCTTAGGCTAACAATAATTTCTTAGGTTCTATTGAGCATAAACAAGGTTATTCTTTTATGCCTAAGGCTGGTTCAAAATTGCCTGATTGTAAAATAATTCAAATTAAAAAATGGATTGCTAATGGCAAACAAAATGATTAAAATTAAACTTATTCTTTACATACTGCTTCTTTCTGCTATTGTTTCTTGTTACTATGATAAAGAAGAAGATATTTATAAATACAATAATGATGATGCCCTGGATTGCGATTTGACTAATGTTACATACAAGAATACTATCGCACCAATTATGTCGGCTTCCTGCAATAAATGTCATTCTTTTGGCAATACTATTGCTACTGACAATTATAATGATTTAAAAAAAATAACTGATGATAATGCATTATGGGGTACTATAAATCATTTATCCGGATATTCACCTATGCCTAAAGGCGAAAATAAAATTTCAGATTGCAATATCAGAAAAATAGAAAAATGGATTAAAGATGGTGCAAATAATAATTAATCATATATGAAATATATTTACAAAATCCTTTTAGCCCTTGCAATAACCGGTGTTACAGTTTTTGCTTACATTTTTGTTTTGCTTATTAATAAAGAGCATACTGATTATTCTAAACTTAATCCTGATTATACTATTTCTGCTCAACAGCTTTATAATGATTTTATAACCAATAAATCCGATGCTCAGGTAAAATATACCGGTAAAGTTATTGAAATTAACGGTAAAATTTCACATATTGAATCTGTTGCTGATACTGCCAAAATTGTTGTCTTTGTTTTTAATTCGGATGATTTCGGCGACTCTGGTGTCAGATGTTTATTATTACCCTCTGCTATTAAAGAAATTAATAATTTTGCAGAGAATAATGATATTAAAATCAAAGGCTTTTGTTCCGGCTTTGATGATACTGATGTTAAACTTGATAATTGTTCTATTATTAAATAATTTTTAAATCCTTTTTATGAAAAATTTTTTTATTTTTTTGCTTATAACTGTGATAATGAATAGTCTAACTGCTCAAAAATTTGTTACTAAAACAGGGAAAATTAAATTTTATTCCGATGCTCAGGTTGAAAGGATAGAAGCTATTAACAATCAGGTTAGTGCTGCTTTAAACTCTTCTTCTGGCGATATTGTCTTTAAATTACTTATTAAATCTTTTGAGTTTGACAAAGCTTTAATGCAGGAGCATTTCAATGAAAATTATATGGAATCTGATAAATACCCGAATTCCGAATTTAAAGGTAAAATAACTAATATTAAGGATATAGATTTCTCAAAAGACGCTAATTATAATGTTTTGGTCGAGGGCGACCTTACTATTCACGGCGTTACTAATAAAGTTAATGTTAAAGGTAATTTTGATATAAAAGACAATAAAATTATTGCTAAATCTGAATTTTTTATTAATCTAAAAGACTATAATATAAAAATTCCTAATGCTGTGATAAAAAATTTATCAGAAACTATTAAAATTAATGTTGATATTATATTAAACAAATTAGTGAAATAACTATGAATAAAGCTCTATTATTTAATATTTTATTTCAATTTGTTTTTTTTAATTATGCAGTTAGTCAGGACGACCTAATGAATTTGCTTGACTATGATAAGGATTCTAATAAAGAATTGGTAGCTGCTACTTTTAAGACGACCCATATTGTTAACGGACAGTCTATTGAAGCACCTGCTAAAGGGGAATTAATCTTTAATATTTCCCATCGTTTTGGAAAAATTAATCAGGGGGCTTATGAATTATTCGGACTTGACCAGTCAACTATACGTTTCGGCTTTGATTATTCATTAAACGACAGGTTAAGTCTGGGTGTTGGCAGAAGTTCTTTCCAGAAGACTTATGACGGGTCGTTAAAATTTAAAATATTAAGACAATCAGCCTCTAACAGCTCTCCGTTATCTCTTGTTCTTTTTTCTTCTGTTGCCTTAAACACTCTTAAATGGCAGGATAATGAAAGAAAAAATTATTTCAGTTCTCGCCTCGCTTATACCCATCAATTATTAATTGCAAGAAAATTCAGTAGTAACTTTTCTTTACAATTAATGCCTTCATTAGTACACAAAAACTTAGTGCCTCTTAATGAAGATAATAACGACCTATACTCTACCGGTATTGGTGGCAGATACAAACTAACTAAGCGTCTAACTGTTAATGCCGAATATTATTATTTCCCTGCAGGACAAATAAAAGGAGATTTTTATAGTCCTATTTCATTTGGGTTTGATATTGATACAGGTGGTCACGTTTTCCAGTTAATTGTATCTAATTCTCAAGCTATGTTTGAAAGGGCAATGCTTACTGAAACTTCTGGCAGATGGTCCAAGGGTGACATTTTTATTGGATTTAACCTTACTCGTGTTTTCACTATTAAAAAATCTAAAACTGCTTAATTTATGGCTCTAATTAAATCTGTTAAAGGTATTACTCCTAAATTCGGAAACAATTGTTTTATTGCCGAAAATTCTACTATAGTCGGAGATGTTATTACTGGAGATAATTGTAGTATTTGGTTTAATACTGTCATTCGCGGTGACGTAAACTATATTAAAATTGGCAACAATGTTAATATCCAGGATGCTGTGGTTATTCACGGTACCTATCAGAAAGCTCCTGTTAATATTGGAAATAATGTTTCTATTGCCCATAATGCTATAATTCACGGATGTACTATTATGGATAATGTACTCATTGGAATGGGGGCTATAATTATGGATAATTCGGTAATCGAAAGCAACACTGTTATTGCTGCAGGGGCTATTGTCCTTGCTAATACCGTAGTGCCTGCTAACTCAGTCTTTGGCGGAATTCCTGCTAAAAAATTAAAAGATATTACTAACGAACTTAAACTTGGTGAAATTGAACGTATTGCTAAAAATTATCTTATCTATGCTTCCTGGTATGAAGCAAAATAATTTCTACTTATTAATGAGACTAATCTTAAAAGTCTAAAATTTTTTAATATTTTTTAATCCTTTGATTATCAATAGCCCCTACCTTTAGGAAGGGGGATAGATAGTTTCCTCATATTATCAGGGTTTTAGTCCAAATCATTTAGTTATTAGATACTTTTAGAGTAACCTCATTAATATGTTTTAATTTTAACTAATAATTTTTGCCCTATTCTAATACTATTTGATTTAAGCCTGTTCCATTTCTTTAAATCTGTTATGCTTACTGAATATTTATGTGCTATCTTTGACAGATTATCCCCCGATTTAACTATATAATATAATTCCGTTTTGATAGGCTTATTTACCGCCTCTACAGGTTCTTTAATGAAATTATAAACTGTCTTTAAATCAACAATTGATGAATCTTTATAATTTACAATAGTATCGGATAATTCGTAAAATCTCTTTTTTATTCCTGCCGGCAAAAAAACTACTGAACCTCTACTTGATTCTGGTATAATATTTTTTTTATAAACAGGATTTAATTCTTTTAAATAGTTATAGGAAATATTTAAAACAGTAGATATTTGTTTAAAGTGCATTTGCTTATATGTGTAAACTGTATCTAACTTAAAATTAGCATTTAAATCTCCTTTATTTATATTTAATTCCTTTCTTGTGTAATCTATATAGATAAGTGCAAGCATTGCAGGAATATAATCTCTTGAATCTGACGGCAGATAATCGTATATGTCCCAGAAATCAAGGGACCCTTTTGCCCGCCTGATTGCCTTATTTACATTGGCTGCTCCGCAGTTAAATGCTGCTATGCTTAATTGCCAGTTTTTGTAAATACTGTAAAGATCTACAAGATAACTTATTGCGGCATCTGAAGATTTTTGAAAATCATACCTTTGGTCTATATATGAATCTATTTTCAATCCATAATGTCTGGCTATACTGAAACTTAGTTGCCAGCAGCCTCCATCTCCCTTTTCATTTATTGCTAATGGATAAAAAGATGAGGCTGCCATTGCCAAATATTTTAATTCATCTGGCAATCTTTGCTCCGATAATTTCTTTTCAATTATTGGGAAATAATATACTGATAATGATAAGCAATTCTGAATATTTTTGTTATTAGCATAATAATCTATAAAATATATTATTGAGCTATTGTAACTTAGACCTGATTTTAGTTTTATATCATTTATTTTTTTTCTCACAGCATTTTCGGTGTTTTTTATATTTAACTGTCTGATAGAATTATCCTGAAACTTAAATGCTGATATTGATGAAAGGCTATCTAAAAACCTTAAAAAATAAGCTTTATTGTTTTTTATACTATCACTACTAACTGTTATATTATTTGAGTTTAATGATAATGTATTTAAAAAAAAACAAATGATTAACATAAGCATTTTGGTTCTATTTTCAAAGGTTTTCATAAGTTATTAACATATTTTAATGTAAAAAAAATATATCTGTTTTTTTAAACTCTATTATATTTGCACACATAATATAATTAAGATTTTTATTGTAACAATATACCATATTAATCCGTATATTATTTATAAAATGAATACTAATATAAAAACTGGCAAAAATAAGATAATCCTGATAAATAAGGGCGTATTGGCTCTTTTTATTTCCTTATTTATTTTTTCTCACATTTTCAGCCAGGAACGTCTCCCTAAAATAAAAAAAGATTCTACGGGATATGTCCATGTTACTGGTATGGTTGAAAAAAACAATAAACCTTTGGAAAACGCCAGTATTATTGTTTATAAAAATAACAAGAAAATTAATCATTTACGTACCCCACCAAACGGAAAATTCGTTCTTAAATTTGATTTTAATTTACAGTATAAAGTTGAAATTCTTAAGCAGGGAATGGTTACTAAAAGGTTTGAATTTGATACCAAATTACCTGTCGGATATAGTGATAAAGCTGTCTTTCCTTTCCAGTTTACAATTGTGCTTTTCCCCAATTATAAATATATTGATATGTCTATTCTGGAGAAGCCTCTCGCTATTATACGTTTTGACAAAAGTTATGAAGACTTTTTCTATGACTATAACTATGCTAAGACTATTAATGATAAAGTAATGTATATTCAAGGACGTATTGAACAATTGACCAAAGAATATGCTAAATGTGTGGAAGAAGGACGAGCTTTCTTTGATAAAAAAGAATATTTACTCGCTCTTAATAAGTTTGTCAGAGCTAATGAAATTTTTCCTGATGAACCTTACCCTATTGAAAGAATAGCTCTTATTAAAAAATTATTAGGCGAGAAAAAAAACAAAAGAGCTATTTATGAAGCTCTGGTTGCTGAAGCCGATGAAAAGGTTAAACAAACAGAGTACGAATCTGCTATTACTTACTACGAGCAAGCTCTTGATATTTTGCCCAGCGAACTTTATCCTCAGCAAAGAATCAGAGATTTGAAGAAAATTCTGGCTAATATGACTAATAAAGAGTCTAATTACAACCATTTAATTACTAAAGGAGACCAACTCTTTGATATGAAAAAATATGCCGAAGCAAGGCGTTCTTATGCTGACGCAAGCAATCTTTTTCCTGAAAGACCTTATCCAAAAGATAGAATTGCTGAAATTGACAGAATTACTGGCAGATCCACCGAATTGCTCGAAAAATATAACCTCTTTGTTGCCCAGGCTGATAAGTTATTCAATGAACGAAAATTTAAAGATGCTCTTAACCCTTATAAAGAAGCTAATAAAATTTTACCCGAAGAAAAATATCCTAAAGATAAAATTGCTCAGATTAATAAAATCTTGTACGGACAAAATGAAAAAGATGAAGCTTACAGAAAGGTTGTTACTGTGGCTGACAAACTATTTGATGTAAAAGATTATCAAAACGCCAGAATTTACTACCAGAAAGGGCTGGAAATTAAACCCGACGAAAATCATCCTAAAGAAAGAATTAACCAAATTAACGCTTTATTAGGAGATATAGCAAGTCAAAGCGAAGCCTATAAGAAACTCGTCGCTGAAGGTGACAGACTCTTTAAAATCAAAAAATACAAGGAGGCAAGAAACGAATACCAGAATGCCTATAAAATGAAACCTGACGAACAGTATCCCAAAGCTCAAATGGATGAAATTGACAAAATCTTGGCTAATATGGCTGATATTCAAAAAAAATATGATGCTTTTATTAAAGATGCTGATAAATTTTTTGCCAATCAGGATTTACTTAATGCCAGAGACAAATATCAGGCTGCCAGCGACCTTAAGCCTGATGAAAAATATCCATTGGATAAAATTAACCAGATTAACAATCTGCTTAATGATCGTGAAGCTAAAATGAAAAACTATAATGAATTAATTGCTAAAGCAGATAAGTTATTTGACTATAAGCAATTTACTTCTGCTAAGGAAAATTATCTTAAAGCCCTTGACATTTTCCCCAACGAAAATCATCCCAAAGATAGAATTGCTGAGATTGATAAGATTTTTGCTCTCGACGAAAATTATAAAACTATTATTAAACAAGCTGATACTTTCCTTGAACAAAAAAATTATAATGATGCAATCGAAAAATATAAATCTGCTTTGCTTATTAAACCTGATGAAGAATACCCTAAAAAACAGATTGATAAAATTAACAAACTCCTCGCTGATTTCCAGAATGCTGACGAAGCCTACAAAAAGGCTATTACTGAAGGCGATAGACTCCTAAGAGTTGAAGAGTTTTCTGCTGCCCTTGACCAATTCAAAAATGCTCTTTTAATTAAACCTTCTGAACAATATCCAAAAGATAAAATTGCCGAAATAAACAAAATTTTAGCCGAAAAAAATGCCTTGCGTCTTGCTTATGATAAAAAAATTGCTGAAGCTGACAAATTCTTCGCAGCTAAAGACTATATAAAAGCTAAGGAAACTTATATCGCTGCTCTTGATATGCGACCTGACGAAGCTTATCCTAAAAAGAAAATTGCTGAAATTGACGATATTTTCAAAATTCTTGCTAATAAAGAAAAAGAATATGACGAAATTATCAAAAATGCTGATAAATTATTTAATGAGAAACAATATGATAACGCCCTGAACTCTTATCAACAAGCTTTAAAATTAAAACCTCAGGAAAAATATCCTAAGGATAAAATTGATGAAATTAATAAAATTTTCGGCGAAAAGAAAAGCCTCCAATTAGCTTATGATAGAAAAATTGTTGAAGCTGACAAACTTCTTAAAGATAAAGAATACCAAAAATCTAAAGACGCCTATTACGAAGCTCTTACTATAAAACCTGGTGAAGAATATCCACAAAAGAAAATCAACGAAATTGACAATATATTTAAAGACCTTGCTGCCAAAGAACAGGAATATAAAGATTTAATTATTAAAGCAGATAATCTGTTTAATCAAAAGAATTTTGAAGATGCTCTATCTGCTTACCAGCAAGCACTTCAAATGAAACCTCTGGAAAAATATCCTAAAGACCAGATTGCTGAAATTAATAAGATTTTTGGAGAAAAAAAGACTTTG
>JAGODS010000394.1 GCA_017998135.1 Bacteroidales bacterium | reverse complement strand
AGTCCTTTAAACATATTGTCAGATTTGATGATAAGTAAGATGATGTTAGGCGAGAAAGAGAGAGATATGGTTATAATGGAGCATAATTTTATCGCTGAATATCCGAATAAAACAAAAGAACTGATAAGAGCAAGAATGCTTGAATTCGGCATTCCGGGACAGGATACTGCTATTGCGAGAACTGTAGCATTACCGGCTGCTATTGCCGCTGATATGATTTTAAATAATAAAATTAAAGTAAAAGGAGTTCATATTCCTATATTACCGGAAATCTATAATCCTATTCTTGACGAACTTGAAAAACTTGGAATTTCAATGCAGGAAGAATATGGACTTTCAATAAAAGAAAAAATTGTTATCTGATCAGCTAATTAGCCAATTAGCAGATTAATACATTTTCAAATAAACTAAACTATGTCAAAATACGGAAAGTGGATAGGTGGAGGCTTAGGTTGGGCTTTCGGCGGACCAATTGGAGCTTTATTAGGTTTTGTTTTCGGTTCTATGTTTGATACTATGAGCAGTGGAAAATATGAAGTAAACATAACAAGACCGGCTGATTTTAAAGTAAGTTTACTAATACTTGCAGCAGCAGTGATGAAGGCGGATAAAAAATTATTAAAATCCGAGCTTAATTATGTAAAAGCATTTTTTATACAAAATTTTGGGACTACAGAATTAGAAGAAAAGATGTTGTTCTTTCGTGATATCTTAAAACAAGATATTGAAATAAATGAGATATGTGCCCAGATTAAGCAATATATGGATTATTCAGCCAGGTTACAATTGCTTCATTTTTTATTTGGGTTGGCTTATGCTGACGGAGAAATTGACAAACTGGAAACTGAAATAATTAAAAATATTTCTAATAATCTGGGTATTTCAATTAATGATTTTGAATCATTGAAAGCGATTTTTGTTAAGAGCGACCCTATATCCGCTTATAAAATTCTTGAAATAAGCCCTGAAGCAAGTATTGATGAAATAAAAAAAGCATATAGGGCAATGGCCAAAAAATATCATCCAGATAAAGTTACTCATCTGGGTGATGAATTTCAGAAGGCAGCTACAGAAAAATTTAAAGCTGTTAATAATGCTTACGAAGAAATTAAAAAACAAAGAAATTTTGTTTAATATTATTTTCTATTTTATTATATAATATAGTTATTTTAATTATTTAATTTCGGCTAAAGCCGGGAGCGGAATTTTAATTTGATCCACGAGTTTAGCTCGTGGCTATTAATAAATTCAAATTGGCAGATTAGCACTGTGAAAAAAAATAATCTTTTTTTTCAAAAAGATAAGGTTTATAAATAATTTATTAATTTTGCATTAAATTTAAATAAAATACTTATGAAACACATAAATCTATTACTTGTTTTATTAGCAATAAATACTAATATTATTTTGGGGTCTATAGTCCCTGTTGAAAAAGCTCAAAGAGTAGCAAGAAATGCTTATTACGAACGTATCGGGCAGTTTGATAAATCGATTAATTCAGAAATTACATTTGAAAAGCCAATTATTGTAAAGGCTAAAGCTTTGCCTGTTTATTATGTTTTCAATTCTTTATCTGATAACAGTTTTATTGTGGTAAGCGCTGATGATATTGCAACACCTGTTTTAGCTTTTTCCAGCGAATCAAAATTAAATCCTGATAATTGTATTCCACCTGTAAAAAATCTGCTTGCATTTTATGAAGAACAAATTTTATTTGCAAGAGAAAATAATTATGAGGCTGACAAGGAAGTAATAAAAGAATGGCAGTATTATGCTTCTCAGAATTTTACAGCAAAAAAAGCCTCCAAAGCTGATTATTTGTTAAATTCATTATGGGACCAGGACATTTATTTCAATAATGCTTGTCCTTTATCAAATGAAGGCAAAACACCTTCTTATCTGGGCGGTAGGGTTTATGCAGGCTGTGATGCAACAGCAATGGCTCAAATAATAAGATATCACACTTATCCAAAATCAGGCAAAGGGACAAAGACTTATTCCTCACCAACTTCTATATGCCCGGGCTTTCCTAAATACGGACCTTTGACAGTTAATTTTGCAGCACAAACATATAATTATAGCAGTATGCCTTACAGCAATATTACAGCATCAAACTGTAGTGAAATAGCTAAGCTATTGTATCATTGTGGAGTGGCTATGGAGATGTGTTATTCTATTCAAGGCTCAGGAGCTTATATATATAGTGTAGCATCGGCATATACTGATTATTTTGATTATACATCATCACCAAATAAACCAACTGTATATTCAAAAGATAATTCAGATGCAAGCGTATGGGAAGGGGCGATGAAAGCAGAAATAGATGCTAAAAGACCCGTACATTATGCTGGAAATAGTAGTTCTGGCAATGATGGGCATGCTTTTGTACTTGACGGTTATTCAGGTAGTACCTTTCATTTCAACTTTGGATGGAAGGGAAGTCAGAACGGTTTTTATGCTTTATCTGCCATAAAAGTTACTGCATCAAGTACTTCACATAATTATTCTTATCATCAGTTTGCAATTTTGCCTATAATACCAAAAAGTACTGGACCGGTTG